>CAZSJP010000556.1:0-3752 GCA_964606675.1 uncultured bacterium | reverse complement strand
GTGGTTACGCCGCCCTTTGGTCGTGAGATACCATTGCACGTTGGCGCGATACACGTATGGCTGGCGCTGGTAGTTGGCGACCTCGACCCAGCCGCCGTAGTGAAGCCCGCTCGAAGGTGTGAAGAATACGATGGGCAATGCGGTTGCACCGTACGGCACGCCGTCGATGTTGAATGTGCGCCGTCGCCTGAGGTCCTCGTATCCTGCGCGCGCCCTGTCGCGAGCATTGCGCGCCGCCTGCCCCAGTTCCTCGGCGGTGTCGGCTCCGCGCGATACCGTCGGCAGCGCCGAGAAGAGAATACCGACGACGATCAGCGCGATGGCGTGCGTGCGATTCATGTTTCGGTCCTTCCCGTGCGGGTCGCCCCCCTTTCACGATACGTCGCGAGACGTGTCGGAACAACACGGGGATACTCATCGCGACCGCGAGGCCGTTAATTTCGAGTGTACATCGCCGCTGGACACGCCGACCGATCGCCCCGCGGCATCGCGCAACACGACAGTGGATGGAGATATCTGTATGTCCGACGGACATCCGACCCGCCTTGAATGGGACGCGTACTTCATGCGGATCGCGCAGCTCGTTGCTGAGCGATCGACCTGCACCCGCGCCAAGATCGGTGCCGTGATCGTGAAAGATCGCAACATAATCGCCACCGGATACAACGGTTCGCCATCCGGCATGCCGCACTGCACCGACGCCGGATGCCTCGTGTACCGCACGACGAACCCCGATGGCCGCGAGGAGGAGAACTGCTTCCGGACGATCCACGCGGAGATAAACGCCATCGCGCAAGCGGCGAAGAACGGCACGATGATCGACGAGGGGTCGATCTACGTTACGTCGTCGCCCTGCATTCACTGCCTCAAGGTGATCGTCAACGTCGGCATGAGGACGATCTACTACGGCAAGCCCTACAAGATCGATACAGTGCAGGAGATGCTCGACGTCAGCGGTGTCACGCTGACCCAGGTCGAGGTGTCGGAACTGCCGGAAGAGATGAAGGGATAGGACACGAGGCCCGCCGCCGAAGGTGGGGGGCCGTCCATGGCGACATAGCAGGCCGATGCCGTCGGGTGGGAAAGGAGCGCGCTGTGAGGAGGGGCGATGGTGGGAACGCGCGGTCGCCGAACTCCCGTGCAAGGCTTGTGGCAGGGCTCGCGGCCATTGCTCTGGGGATCTCGGGTGCGGTTCTGTGGCTTGATGATTCCGCCCGCCAGACGCGCACCGACGAACCGCGGTCGGCCGGCGAGGAACTTGCGGCCGACCGGCCCGCCGAAGCTGCTCTCCGTGTTGTCGAATCCGAGCGCGATCGCATCGATGGCCTATTGCGTCGGATCGAGGCCGGCATCGCCTCTCACGACTACGGCGAGGCCGTTGCGGCCGTCGCGGAGTTTGGTCGCCTGGATTCCGCCGCCGCGGCGTACTACCGGAGGACGGTCGACGAAGCGAAGTCGGCTCGCGCCAACGAGCTGACCTCGTTGGCGAGGCGTGCGTGGGAAGCCGATGATCGGGAACAGCTTGCGGCAGTGCTCGGAGAGCTTCGTCCCATCGCTCCGAGCGGTCCTTCGGTTACGAGATACGCAGTCGCGCCCGGTTCGCTGGTTAGGCAGATCGCGGGGCATTCGGCTGCGGTGTGGTCAGTGGCGGTCAGCAGCGATGGCAAGCATGTTGTGTCGGGGGGTTGGGACGGAACGATCCGGGTGTGGCGCCTGAGTGACGGCGCGCGCGTCCGGAAACTGGCGGCGAACCAAAGTCGCATATGGTCCGTGTGTATAGGAGGCGGATCCGGCGACGATGGACCTCTCGTCGCAAGCGGGGGAGCGGGCCGATCCGTTCGCGTCTGGGCGCTCGCGAACGGTAGACCGGTCCGGCGATTCGCCGGGCACGCCGCAGTGGTTCGTTCAGTCGCGATGAGCCGCGACGGTCGCTACGTTGTGTCAGGGAGCGCCGACGATGCCGTCCGCGTGTGGCGCGTGGAGGACGGAGCGTTGTTGCACCGCCTGGAGGCCCACTCATATGGAGTCAGCAGCGTCGCCGTGACGCCGGACGGGAAGCATGTCATCTCCGGCGGCGGCGACGGGGCGGTCAAAGTCTGGCGCCTCGCCGATGGTGCTCTCGTGCGGGGCCTGGCCGGGCATAGAGGCGGTGTTCGGTCGGTGGCCGTCAGTCGGGACGGGCGGTGGCTTGCGTCCGGTGGGGATGACAACACTGTGCGGGTGTGGCGGCTCGGTGACGGTGGATCGGTCCACGTGTTTCGGGGGCATAGCGAGAGGATCGAGTCTGTGGCGTTCAGCCCCGACGGCAGGCACGTGGCGTCGGGGAGTTGGGACGGCACGGTTCGCGTCTGGAGCGTTCCCGATGGCGGCCTGGTGCGGACGCTCGTCGGCCACGTCGGCGACGTTGAGTCCGTCGCCTTCAGCCCCGATGGCCGCTACATCGTCTCAGGCGGGAAAGACAACCTCGTCCGGGTGTGGCGAGGGTGGGTGCCGTAGTCCACTTCGTGGGCTTTGGGAGTTCGCTTTGGTGCGCCGCCGCGCACGCGAGACGCACGTCTTGCCTCCTACGAAGGCCCCAACGCTCCTATGTCCGCCCTTGAACCGTCGGGGTCCCTGGGGCTGTCGGGGTCGCCCGCGTCGATGTCCGTGTTGAAGCCGCCCTGAAGAGATGCGCTGAGCCCCCACTGATCGCTCAGATCGGGGTCGTTCGGCGTCGCCGCCGGAGCCACAACGCCAACCGGCTCCACGTCAATCACTTGCGGCAATGTTCGCATCCGGGCCAGGACATCGGTGTGACTGGCGTAGGCCGTGTCGAAGCGCACGTTGACCCAATCGCCGATGGTCCTGTATCTCGCGCTCGAAAACGCCAATGTGGGATGGCTGCGCAGGTTTCGGAGCGTATCGGCCGTGAGGCCGGGGCGAAGTTTCACCATGTACCTGCATGTCGAATACGTGGCGCGCGGCCCCAAATCGGCTGCGCTTGCACCCGAGTGTGCGCCGAGTAGCACTGCGCAGACTGCAGGCAGGGCGATAGCACGCAACAACACTCGGCGTGTGCGATTCTGCGGTGTGTCCATGACCACCTCCTCGTTGCTGTGGTACTCGCTTCCCCGAAGACATCTGAGGCGCATCCCCACACCTTCCACGCGCTTCCGGGGCATTAACGTAGCTCTGCTCTCCCAAGGTCCATTCATGAATCCCCACCTTCTACCTCGCCACATACGCCGCGCCAGAGGTCCCGCCAGGAACTTCCGAAGCACTCGGAGGCGTATGCGTGCTCTATCAGGTCGGGGTAACAAGATTCCAGCCGGTCTGCTAGCTCCCTGACGTAGACTTTCGCTGAGCCTGAGCTGTCGGGGGCCACGGGATGCTGCTCCTCGTCGACCAAGAGCTGGTAGCTGAGTACGCGGCCAGACTTGGGAAAGGAGAAATGGTCGCTGCCGGGAGGTGCGACCCAGTCGGTCGGCGGGCAGGGGCGCAGACCGAATCTCGCCCCAACGCTGTCCACCGTGACCGCGGTCACACTGTCTGCAAACGCGATCTGGATGGTCAGAACGCTTGTTTCAACCATGCCCGTGCTGAGAATCGCTATCTCTGGTTCGTCACTGCCGCACTGCGGCAACAGCGCGGCGAAGCAGAGCAGCGCGATGGGCCCCCACGCGAATGTCGTCCTACGCATCATGCTCATCCTCGCTCATCTCCTACGTGGAATCTGTTCGCCCCCACTGCACACGTGGCTGCACCGGAGATTG
>CAZSJP010000555.1:0-3755 GCA_964606675.1 uncultured bacterium | reverse complement strand
CCGAAACGCGTCCGGAGCTAGACGGCGCGTGGTTCCGCGCGTTCGAGTACGAGCGATGGGACTACTGGGCATCGAACGCGGACCTCGGATGGGGTGCGTGGTCGGTAGAATCGGGCTGGACACAAGCGTGGATCGCCTCGGTGCTCGCCATGCGCGAAATCGCACCACGCTCTGGGATCTCACCAGAGCCAGCCGGATCGGCGACGCGATCGACGACGTCGCGCCGACCATGCTCCCGCTGGAGGATCGCGACACATGAGCGCCGACTTTGCATCGCTCGCTGCCGAGTTCCGCGACGCACTCCTCACGGACGTGATCCCGTTCTGGGAGAGGCACTCGCTCGACCATGAATGCGGCGGCTACTTCACCTGCCTCGGCCGCGACGGAACGGTGTTCGACACAGACAAGTTCGTCTGGCTTCAGGCGCGGCAGGTGTGGACGTTCAGCATGCTGTACCAGGATCTGGACGCGCGGCCCGAGTGGCTCGACGTCGCTCGGCACGGAGCGACGTTCCTTCGCGAGCACGGAGCCGACGCCGACGGCAACTGGTACTTCGCACTCGCCCGAGACGGCGGTCCGCTCGTTCAGCCGTACAACGTGTTCTCAGATTGCTTCGCCGCCATGGCGTTCAGTCGGTTCGCCATGGCCGCCGACGACGACGAAGCCCGCGGCGTAGCCGAACGCTCGTACCGCAACGTGCTCCGGCGCCGAGACAACCCGAAGGGCGACTACAACAAGGCCGTGCCTGGGACGAGGCCGCTGAAATCGCTGGCGCTGCCCATGATCCTGGCGAACCTGTCGATGGAATTGGAGTGGATGCTTGATCGGGAGACGATCGACGGCGCCGTCGACACCTGTCTCGACGAGGTATTCTCGTTGTTTCTCGACGGCGACCGGATGATACTTCATGAGCACGTCTCCCCCGATGGCTCAGCGCCCGACTGTTTCGACGGCAGGCTGGTGAACCCGGGCCACGGGATCGAGGCGATGTGGTTCGCGATGGACATCGCCGAGCGCCGCGGCGACACGGCCACCATCGAAAGAGCCGTCGACATAGTGCTGTCGACGGTGCGTTTCGGATGGGACGACCTGCACGGCGGCATATTCTACTTCATGGACGCCGGGGGGCGCCCGCCGCTGCAGCTGGAATGGGACCAGAAGCTCTGGTGGGTGCATCTCGAATCGATGGTCGCACTCCTGATGGGGTACCGGCTCACCGGACGTGACGAATGCCTGCGATGGTTCGACAGAGTTCACGAGTTCGCATGGAGCCGGTTTCGCGACCCTGACCACGGCGAGTGGTACGGCTATCTGAACCGACGGGGCGAAGTCCTGTTGCCGCTCAAGGGCGGGAAGTGGAAAGGGTGTTTCCACGTGCCGCGAGGACTGTTCATGTGCCTGATGCAACTCGAAGCGATCCGTGGCGAGCAGCGCCCGGTGCACCCGAATCCGGAGAGCTAGAACGTGTCGCCTGCTGAGAACCTGATCGCCGCTCTGTGCGGAGAGGTGCCGGAACGCACCCCCGTCTCCGCCGACGACAGCGCGTTCCCCGAGAAGCAGCTGCCTATGGTGCAGGGGTTGCTTGGCAAGGGCATGGTCTTCACTCAGACGGCACGCAGCGTCGAGCTTATCAAGCATGGCGTCGAGGAGAGGTTCGAACAGAGCAGCGTCGGCCGACGCCGGCATGTGGTCGATGAGTTCAACACGCCGGTCGGAAGCGTTCGGCAGTCGTGGACCGACGGCTGGCGCGAAGAGTTCTTCGTCAAGTCGCCGAAGGACTACACCACGCTGCAATGGGTGGCGGAGAACATCGAACCGACCCCGCACTACGACAAGTTCCTGCGTAGAGAGGAGATAGTTGGAGAGCGTGGCCTTGTGATGGTTGCCGCGTCCCGAAGCCCGGCGATGACCGTCGCGCTCGACTGGGCCGGCGTCGGTAGGTTCAAGGCCGACCTGGCCGCCGGCGTCAAGGAGCTGTTCGCGCTCTGTGAGGCGATGCGACGCCCGTTCGTCGGCGAGGCGGAGGCCATGGCCAAAGGACCGGGCACGTTCGTGAGGTGGTCAGAGGGGCGGGCCGTCGACGTGTTGGGCACCAAGTTCTTCGAGAAGCTGGTCGCGCCGCTCTACGACGACTGCCTGCCTATCCTCCACAAGGGCGGCAAACGGGTTGTCGCTCGTTTCGAGGGACCGTTACGTGCAGGCAAGAGCGCGATTGCCAAAGCGAAGTTCGACGCGCTGGAATGCATCGCCGAGCCTCCCCACGGCGACATGACGCTCGACGACTGCCGGAAAGCGTGGCCCGGCAAGGCTCTCTGGACGGACGTCGATACGTCCATGTACTCACTATCGCCGGAACGCTTCAAAGAAGAGATATCCGCAAAGTGGAACCGGGCGGGCAAGGCCGGCTTGGCATTCAACATCCCGTCCGCCCCGCCTGAGAACTGGCAGACGCACCTCCCGAGCCTCCTCTGGACGCTCGATCGGCTCGGGTAGCGGGTGAGACGTGCGCCTTCCGATGAGGCGACAAGCAACACTGCAACCGAACTCCGATGCGGAAAGGCCGACCGTGAGCCGCGGCATCGCCAATCGACCGAGGACCGACCCCATGTCTGCGAACACGTACAATCCTCACCGACCGCTACTGCTCGCAGCGCTGATCGTCCTCTGTGTCGGCGTGTCGGCGTGGGCGGGAACGACTGGCAAGATCACAGGCGTCGTGGCCGACTCGGACGGCGGGCCGCTCCCGGGAGCGGCGGTGGATATCGTCGGAACGAGGCTCGGAGCGACGGCGGACGCGGATGGTCGGTTCATGATTCTGCAGGTTCCGCCGGGGTCGCACGTCGTCCGGGCGCGCATGATCGGGTACAGAGCCGTCGAGATGCGAGGCGTTCTCGTGAATGCGGACCTGACCGAGCAGGTCGATTTCGGGCTGAGCGAGGAGGCCGTCGAGCTCGATCCGGTCGTGGTCACGGCCACTCGCCCGCCGATCGAAGCGGGAGTGACGTCGTCTCAGACGATTGTCGACGCCAAACGCGTAGCCGAGGCGCCGGTCGCCGAGGTGCTTGACTATCTGTCGTACGAGCCCGGCGTGAGCGTCGCGCGCGAGAACGAGTTGCGCATCCGGGGTGGCGGTGCCGAGGAGATTCGTTTCCAGGTCGACAACATGGACAGAACCGACGCCCTGACGAGCAAAGGGCTGACGCATCTGAACCTGACGTTGGTGACCGAGCTGACGCTGCTAACCGGTGGGTTCAACGCCGAGTACGGCAACGTACGCTCCGGCGTGGTGAACGCGGTTCTGAAGGACGGCAGCGAACGCGGCTGGGGCCTGCCCTGGGTGTCGGCGGTGTACAGCTTCTCGCCGGCCCGCAAGAAGCACAGCGGCCCGGGTGTGTACGACGTAGACGAGTACGACTACCAACTGCTCGGCGATCCGGAGGTGACCGGTTCGGGAATCGACAACATCGAGCCCGTGTATTGGCCCGATCTTTATGAGGAGACTCGCAACGATACGGCGCTTCAGGCCCTGGTGGACCTGATGCCCAAGCGGTATCTGCTGTTCAAGGGCTGGAAGACCCGTTCGCTCGAGCTCGCGTTCCAGGGCGCCTACGGCAAGACCGACTGGGAGCCGGAGGAACTGCGCGAGGCGTGGCAGTGGGAAGCCAACATGGACGAGCAGGTGTGGCAATACGGCCATGAGACGGATTGGAACATCGACCTTGCGGCCGGACAGGCGCTCCCGAATCGTCTCGGCG
>CAZSJP010000554.1:2457-3755 GCA_964606675.1 uncultured bacterium | reverse complement strand
CAGAATCCGCGAGGAGACCAAGTTCGCCGAAACCACGATGCACGACGCGTTCATGGATCGCGCCGGATGGCCGCAAATCCCGCACGACGGCACGTTGCTCGTGTCGCACCAGGACGCTCTGCTGATGGGTGGCAAGGTGCAGGCGAATGCCGGATACGCGGATCACGTCAAGTTCGTCGACCCGGAGATATGCGAGACCTGCGACGAGCGAGTGTGCGTCGAAGGTTGCTCCGGCGAAGCGATCATGCCCGGCGAGGGCGGCGCTCGCCCGACGTTCGACCGAGAGAAGTGCGTCCACTGCGGTGCCTGCATGTGGAACTGCAGCAAGCCGCGAGCGGGTGACCCCGAGCGCACCAACATCGACTTCCGGGCCGGCTCCGGAGGGTTGCACTCCGCCGAGAACTGATCTTAATCTCGTTGGTTCACGAAATGTAGCGCCCCGACTCAGGCACGCCTGCCTCATCGGGGCGCATGACATATGTCCAATCGCATAGAGGTGAAAAGCGTATGAGCGCAGGATACGACATAGTCGTCTGCGGCAGTCTGGTTCCGGACCCGCTGCAGACGCTCGAACCAACCGACGGCCCGACCGGGCCTGCACTGAAGAACGAGATGATGCTGCCCTCCGTGCTCGACCCATGGGCGGGGCACGCGCTGTTCGAGGCGGCCAACCTGGCGGCGAAGGTCGACGGGAGCAAGGTGCGCCTGGTCAGCCTGGGGCCGAAGCAGCGGCTGCAGCAGTTGATGATGACGATCGCGCAGAAGGTGCCGTTCGAGTTGGTGGCGCTCGACGGCCCTGCGAGCGGCTTCGCCGACGCGTACGAGGTCGCCGGCGTCCTGGCCCCGGCAATCGAGAGTATACCGGATCTCGACCCAAAGCGCATGCTCTTGTTCGGAGGCTGCTCGTCTGCCTCGCGAGATGCCGGAGCGACGATGCAGATGGTGGGCGAGCGCCTCGGCATCACGGACCAGTTCCTCGCCGTGGACGAGCTCACAGTCCAGGACGATGGGTCGGTCAGGATCCTCGAACGAACAGAGGGTGGGCGCTATTTGGTCTCGGTGTGCCAGGGGCCGCCGATGATGGTCGGTTGGGCGACCGGCAAGTTGCCTGAGCCGCCGAACAACCCGCAAGTCGGCATGGTCAACATGCGGTCCATCATGCCGTCCCTCCAGAAGGCCCAGCCCGCCGCCGCCGGAGCCGAGGGTGTGGATTTTGTCGACGTGTCGCTGCCTAGCCAGAGACGGGAGACCCGAATTGTGAAAGACGTGCCCGTCGATGACGTCGCGCGTGAGATCGT
>CAZSJP010000554.1:0-2447 GCA_964606675.1 uncultured bacterium | reverse complement strand
CGTCGATTGGATACGCGGATAGCGCTTCGGCGTCGTCACGGCGCCGGGTAGACAGGGACAGGATTACGATGGATACGATACTATTTCTCGCCCATACAGAACCGGACAGTTCACTCGGCAAGGTCGCGCTTGAGGCGCTGACCGCGGCAACTCTTCTCGCGACGGACGTTGCGGAGTCGGAGCTGATCGTGGGCCTGGTTGGCGATGACGTGCAGGCTGCGGCCGACGGCATCTCGGGCTCGGGTGCGGGCAAGGTGCTCGGAGTGGCTGGTGCCGACTACGGCGTATCGCGCTACGCTACGGACGTCGCCGCGATGCAAGCGCTAGTCGCCGAGGCGAAGGCGTCGGTAGTCGTGGCGCCTGCAACGGCTCGTATGAATCGCTCGATGCCGGGCGTCGCGGCGCGCACCGATGGCCGCATCGACACCCACGTCACCGGAGTCTCGGTCGACGGTGGCGATATCAGGGTGCAACGCTGGTACTACCGACAGCGCATGGTGGCCACAATCGGCAGATCGCAGCGTCCGTGGATCGTCGTCGTCGAAAGCGGCGTGTTCGAGCCGTGGGAAGGGACTGCCGGTTCGGCATCCGTGCAGGCCGTGGCGGCGTCTCTGCCGGACGGCGGCCTGCGCACGGAAGTCGTCGGGGAAGAGGCCGCGTCCGGGGACGCGCAGACGATTCGGCCGGAGGCAGAACTGTTGTTCGTGTCCGGTGCCGGTTGGACCAAGAAACAGGCCGACGGGCAGACTCATGTTGCAGACGCCGAGAAGCTGATTCTCGGTTTCATCGAGGGAGCCGGTGCATCGCTCGGCAGCAGCAAGTCGCTGGTCGATCAGGGAGCGGAGGGCGAGGAGGTCCTGTCTTTCCTCAGCCACCTGAACCAGATCGGGCAGACGGGCGCGACGCCGCGGCATCCGAAGGGGCTTTCGACCTGTTGCCACGGCGAGGAGCCGCACGTCGTCGGATGGCGGTTCGTGAACGAGCGCCGAGCGGTCAACACCGATCCGAACTGCGGCTGGGCCCAGGGCAAGGCGGACGTGCTCTACGTCGCCGATGCGTTCGAGGTGATGGCGAAGGTCAACGAGCTGCTGGCGGGTGAGTAGCCCCAGGCGAAAGTGAAGAGGGCCGGCGAGCGCGTTGCCCGAACTCGCGGCCAGGAGGGATCGGCATGTCTCTTTCAGCTCGAGTTGTGGCAGAAGTCGATGTGTGCGGCATCGAGAGTTGGGACAACGGCGCAGGGCCGATGTGGTGTTACGGCTCGACTGCCATCGTCCGCGACGACGACACGGTCTACGCGTCCGTCAACCAGCTCGTCCCGGAGGTCAAGCCGCTCTGCAACACGAGGCCGACGCTCTACCGCCGCCCCGACGGCGGCAAGTGGGAGGCTGTCTACACGGCCGAAGGCCTCGAACGCGAGCCGTGCCCGCTCATCAGGAACGCCGATGGCCACGTCGTGCTCTCGACAAACCCCGCAGCCGCGTGGAAGCACACCAGCGAAGACGACCGCGACTGGCAGAATACAACGCCGCAACGGCTCGACGCCGACCGCTACTGGTCAGGCACCGCTCCGCATCTGCTGGACTTCGATCCGGCCGGCGACCTCGCCAATCCCAAGTCGAAGAGACCTCTCTGGGACCGCGACTACGAATGTTTCGAGCACTCGTACCGCGCGTTCGCATCCGATGGCAAGTCGGGCGGCATGTTCCTCACGCAGCAAGTCGCGGACGGCGACACGCACAGCCAGGCATGGTGCTACAAGCGCCAGCGCGGCGGGTGGTTGCGCCGAGGGCTGCTGCGCACGCCGATGCGCGGCTGCTACCCCAACGTGGCGGTCAAGGACGGCGCGGTGCACATCATGTCGGTGAGCGACGAGACAGAGCCGAACCCAACCTGGCGAGAATACAAGCGCGAGGTGACGGGTTCTCAGTGGGATTACGACTTTCGGCAGATCTTCTACACCCACACGCCGAACATCCTCGCCGGAGACTTCTCACCACCGCTGACTGTCGCCAGTGCGGACGAGACCGCCGGGCACATATCGAACGTCGACCTCTGGGTCGATGACGATGGCGGCGCGTACTTGCTGTACGTCGAGCGCAACATATGGCACGACTTCATGCGCGACAAGTTCTTCCCCGGCACCCCCATCGAGGTGGCTCTGAGGCTGGCCGTGGTGCGAAACGGTCGCGTCGTGGACCGACGGGCCCTCGTACAGGTGATCGAGGATGAGGCCGGCGGGGCCGACGAGACGTCGGCCCCGAAGTCGTCGCCCGCAAGGGCGCCGACATGGGGCGCACCGAGGTCAACCACAACGGCATCACCGGCTGCCGGAAGACCGTGGCCCTGTACGAGGCCTTCGGCATGCGGGCGACCATCCACGGCGGTGGCTGGGGCAACCTGCACATCTACGCCTCGACCAACCACAACACGATCGAATACTTCGAGCG
>CAZSJP010000553.1:0-3759 GCA_964606675.1 uncultured bacterium | reverse complement strand
TGCGCAGCGCCGGTGCTTCGGCGCAGCTCGTCTCGCGCGAAGCCGGCATGGCGAGGTTACGCCTCCCATCGGGCGAGGTCAGGCTGGTCGCCGATGCATGCATGGCCACCGTCGGTCAGGTGGGCAACGTCGAGCACGACGACATCAACTTGGGTAAGGCGGGTCGCAGCCGATGGCTCGGCCGCCGCCCAAAGGTTCGCGGCGTCGCCATGAACCCGGTCGACCACCCGCACGGCGGTGGCGAGGGCAAAGCTCCGCAGGGCGGCGGTCGCGGAAAGCATCCGCGGACGCCATGGGGCAAGCTCAACAAGGGCAAGAAGACCCGTAGGCCGAAGCCTTCGGACCGTCTGATCGTAAGTTCACGGAAGCAGAGGTAGCACCATGGGACGTTCGATCAAGAAGGGGCCGTACGTCGAGGCGAGCCTGGCGAAGAAGGTCGAGGCGATGATGAACGCGAGCCAGAAGCAAGTCATCAAGACCTGGTCGCGGCGGTCGACTATCACGCCCGATTTTGTCGGACTCACGCTTGGAGTTCACAACGGCAACAAGTTCATCCCGATATACATCACTGAGAACATGGTTGGTCATAAGCTCGGCGAGTTCTCGCCGACGCGCACTTTTCGCGGACATCCAGGCAGCGAGCGTACGACTCGCGCTTGATAGCGGGTCCGCTCTGCTCGTGGAAGGACAGGCTTGATGGCACTCTCAGCTCGCGCTATCAGCAAATATCGGTGGGCCTCGGCGCGGAAAGTGCGTTTGCTCGCCAACATTGTGCGGGGCAAGACGGTCGATGAGGCGCTCAACGTGCTTCACTTCGCGCCGTCCGCCGCCAGTACCCCGATTGAGAAGACGGTTCGGTCGGCAATGGCTAACCTCCTGGAGAAGGAGGAGGCCGAGCGCCTGGTCGAGGAAGCTGTCGTAATATCGGAGATCATGATCAACGAGGGGCCGACGTACAAGCGTCTGCGCCCCCGCGCGATGGGCCGTGCATTCAGAGTGCGCAAGCGCACGTGCCACATCTCTGTCGAAGTGACCGCCGAACTGTCTGAGCCGGAATTGGACGAAAGCTAAAGGAGCAACCGCGTGGGACAGAAAGCCAATCCGATCGGCCTCCGCCTCGGGATCATCAGGACGTGGAGTTCGCGCTGGTATGCCGGGCGAGATTACGCGGCGCTGCTCAAGGAAGACCAAACGGTCCGCGCCTACGTTCGTCAGCGCCTCAGCAGAGCCTCGGTCTCCCTAATCGAGATCGAACGGGCGCCCAAGCGCGTGCAGATTACGGTTCACACCGCTCGCCCCGGCATCGTCATCGGCCGGAAAGGGTAGGAAGTGGACAAGTTGCGCGACGAGCTGCGGCACCTGACGCAGAAAGACATCTTCATCAACATCCAGGAGATCAAGCGTCCGGAACTGGACGCCGATCTCGTCGCGCAGAACGTGCGGCGGCAGATAGAAGGCCGCGTGCAGTTCCGACGAGCGATGAAGAAGGCGCTGGACAACACGATGCGAATGGGCGCCGAGGGAATCCGCATCATCTGTGCCGGCAGACTCAATGGCGCCGATATGTCGAGAACCGAGCGCTACATTCGTGGGCGCGTGCCGCTCCACACACTCCGCGCGGACATCGACTATTCGAAGGCGACTGCGCTGACTACATACGGTGCGATCGGAGTGAAGGTCTGGATCTGCCGCGGCGAGGTGATCGATAAGGACGCCGTCGTCGGAACCGCGACGCAGGACAATTCTCGACCCGATGGTGGCAGACAGCCCGATGGCGGCAGGAAGCCCGACGGCGGCAGGAGATAGCAACCCATGTTGATGCCGAAGCGAGTGAAGCATCGGAAGCACCATCGCGGACGCCGGCGTGGCGTTGCGTGGCGTGGCTCCGCTATAAACTTCGGACAGTACGGCCTGCAGGCGCTTGAAGCCGCATGGCTGACCGACCGGCAGATCGAGGCCGCTCGTGTTGCGATGACGCGCTTCATCAAGCGTGGCGGCAAAGTCTGGCTGCGCATCTTCCCGGACAAGCCCGTAACGCAGAAGCCGGCGGAGACGCGGATGGGCAAGGGCAAAGGCGCGCCCGAGTACTACGTCGCCGTTGTGAAGCCGGGCCGCGTGCTGTTCGAGTTGGAAGGCGTCGACGACGACGTCGCCAGAGAGGCGATACGCCTGGCTCGGTCGAAACTGCCGATCAAAACGAGATTTATAGAGCGGTCGGATACACACTAGACGACCGGCGTGGAGGAGACTGCCCCGATGGCAGCAGCAGATGACATCCGCAAATTGACCGTCCAGGAGATCGAGCAGCGGCTTCTGGAGTCGAAGGAAGAGCTGTGGAGATTGCGTTTCCGCGCTACGACGGAACAACTGGACAGTCCGTTGTTGATTCGCCACGTGCGGCGCGACATAGCGCGGATGACCACGGTACTGAACGAACATCGCCAGGGCATCAGAGCGGTGGCCGAGAGCGATGAGGGGACACCGTCATGATAGAGTCGAAAACACGCGGACACCGCAAACTGAGAACAGGACGCGTAGTCGGCGATTCGAGAGACAAGACCGTCGTCGTCACCATACATCGGCTCTTCCAGCATCCTCTGTATCAGCGGATCGTGAGGCGCACGAAGAAATACCACGTCCACGACGAGCAGAACGAAGCCAAAGTGGGCGATTCTGTCGAAGTCATGGAGACGCGTCCGCTCAGCAAGTCGAAGCGCTGGCGGCTGGTCCGTATACTTGAGCGCGCGCGCTAGTAAGACGCGTGCGGAGTGAGAGCTCACACCAATGATTCAGATGCAGACCAAACTGACCGTGGCCGACAACACCGGTGCCAAACGTGCGATGTGCATCAAGGTTCTGGGTGGCTCGCGGCGCAGATACGCCACCGTCGGCGACGAGATCATCGTCTCCGTCAAGGAAGCGATTCCGGGTGGCGCCGTCAAGCGCGGCGAGGTCGCAAAGGCAGTCATCGTCCGAGCGAAGCGGGCCAGCAGACGAGCCGACGGCTCACACATACGGTTCGACGACAACGCGGCGGTGCTCATCGCCGAGGACGGCGAGCCCCGTGGGACTCGCATCTTCGGCCCGGTGGCGCGCGAGCTTCGTGACAAGCGCTACATGCGTATCGTCTCACTCGCTTCGGAAGTAGTGTGACGGAAGGGGTCGTACGATGGATATTGTGAAGGGCGACCTCGTCGAGGTCATTAGCGGCGACAGCCGGGGCGCAAAGCGTGGCGACGGCAAAGTCGCCAAAGTGCTGCATGTCAATCGGCAGAACGACAAGATCATCGTTGAAGGCGTCAATATGATACGACGCCACACGAAACCGTCTCAGCAGAACCCACAGGGCGGGATTGTCGAGAAGGAATCACCTATCTCGCGGTCCAACGTCTTGCTGGTCAGCCCGCGCCTCAACCGTGGCGTCAGGGTTCGGCATCAGCGGCTCGAGGATGGCACTCGGGTGCGCGTTTGCGTTAAGACGGGTGAGATCATTCCTCCACCCACCGAGAAATAGCGGTCGGAGAGATCACTGATGGCCCAGGAAGAGAAGAAAGACGAGACGGCCGAGAACCAGGCCGACGCGAGCACGGAGGCCACGGAAGCATCCGAGGACGCCGGCAAGGCGACCAAGGGCGCTGCCAAGGCCAAGAAGAAGACCGGCGCCACCGCGGCAAAGCGATCGAGCAAGGCCGCGAAGGAAGCCGACTCCGCAGAACCCGATGCTGGCGCCGAGAAGGTGGTGGCCAAGGGCGCCGGCGA
>CAZSJP010000552.1:0-3763 GCA_964606675.1 uncultured bacterium | reverse complement strand
TCCTTCCGGACCCACCAGCTCGCCATCGACCTCCGGGTGGATGGCGCACAGGAACTGGAACGTCCTTCCGCCGTCCGTCGAGCGCGCGAAGAAAGTGGTTATGACGCATTCGTCAGCCGCTCTGCGTTCCGGGAGCTGGGCGCCAAGGGCTATCAGGAGGTCCCCGTTCTCCAGGTGGAGCAGGTCGCCGTAGCAGTAGTAGGAGGTGGCCTTCCACGGCAGGCCGGACACGTTGAACGTTGTGTCTTCCAGCAGCGCTCCGTCCCCGGAGAAGCGACGCAGTCGCCACGTTGGGTTCTCGATACTCGCCCGGAACCAGGGGTCCCCGTTCCTGGTCCAAGTGGCCATTTCCAGTGGGAATACGTCGATGTAGGCGATGTTGCCGTCTCTCAGGTGCCCCAGGATGCCCGATGTCTGAACGTTGTCGGACCATGGGGAATCGGGCGGGAAATCTACCCAGGTCTTGCCACCATCCTCTGAGAGTGCGGCAGGGCGTGACTCTTGTCCGCCATGCTGTCCGCGACCGTAGGGGAGGACCAGGCGGCCCCGGTCGAGTTCGATGATGCGGGGGAAGTTCAGGATCTCCTCTGACTGGAGCAACACGTCGCACCGCTCGAGGGCAACCTTCACGATTCTCTCATCGTCGGCATACGTCATCTCTCGTACCATCGTTCCTCCTTGCGTGGTTGTCCCAAAGCCGCCAAGACAACCTCCGCATAGTAGCGCGCCTCGCCGGTCAAGTCAGCCCGATGTCGTTCATCAGAGCATCGATTGCCTCGACATCGCGGTCGGTGGCGCTCTCCATGGGCATGCGCAGATGCCGGGAGGCTACGCCGTTGATTTCGAGCGCGGCGCGCCACACAGCCTGCCATCCGCCTGTGACCGACTCCGCGAGCGCGAAAGCCGGAGCTTCGATCTCGCTGATTATCTCGCCGGCCTCGCGCGCATCCATCTTGAGAACGGCATTCCAGTAGCGCTGCGATACCTCCGGCGCAAGCGCGGCAAGCCAGCAGAAGTATGCGCGGCACCCGCAGGGCCATTGCGTGAAATTCCTCCAGAGATGCCCCCCGGTGAGGAACGTCCACCGGCCCGCGTACCTGCGCATCGTGTTCACGGCGTACGCCTCCGTGCCATCCTCCTTGAAGGCGCAGATGCCGTCTGTGTCCACGAGCGCGTCGAGCAGTGTGTGCGCGGGGCATCCGACCAGCATCTCCGGAATGATCCGGGCGATGGCGCGGTACTGCTCGATCCTGCCGCAGTTCGACGCGAAGTCCGACGGCAGAACCATCAGGACGTCGACATCCGAGTCCAGGCAGAACCGCGCGAACTCCTCAGCGACATGGGTCGGCCAGCGTCGCGTGGCGGCTACCGTCACCGAGCGGCGGTTCACGCGCTCCACGAGGAACTTCGTCAGTTGCGTTACCTCGTCGTCCGTCAGGAAATCGAACTGGCTGTCTCCGTAGGTGAGCAGACTCACCTCGCTTCCGCCCCCGATCCCGCACTCGATGATGTTCGCTATCCCGTTCCAGTCGATGGAACCGTCGGCCAGAAACGTCGTCGGGATCGAGTTGACCGGCCCTTGGATCGCGGTACGGAGGGCATCGGAGGATCGCTTGGAGCGGTTCATGATCTGCTCTTCTCCTTGCTCAAGAGACACTGGGGCTGAACGTCCGAGCAACGCACGTCCGCCCTTCCAGACACCAGAAAGCGACGAGGGCGTCGGAACGGGCGCGCCGGATGTCGATCCGACACCCGCGATGCGCCGCAGGCCCCGCCCTCACATCACATCCAGCTCTTCCGGGTCGACGCGCTCCGGTCTGCCCTCGACCACGATCTCGATTACGGTCAGCAGCGGGTCGGGCGCATGTTCGGGCAGATCGTGGAGGAGCACTCGGTCGCCGACCTGCTCGACGCGAGCTACCTGGCCGGTGCCGGTGACGCGCGCCGAGATCACGCGGTTCTTCAGCCATGCGAACGACACGGTGGCCCCCGGCCACCGCGCGACGAACAGGTATATCGTGGAGCCCGAGCACGTTGCCCAGCCATTGCCCGGCGCGATCGGTGCCACCTCCGAGCTGTAGATCGCCTTTCCGTTGGTCCGCATCCACTGGCCGATCGCTCGCAGGCGCGTGACGCCTTCATCCGGGAATCGGCCGTCCGTGTCTGGTGGGATGTTGAGCAACAGGTTTCCGTTCGTCGCCGAGCAGGATGTGAGCAACCGTACGAGCTGCGCCGGCGTCTTCCACGCGGTATCGCCGGGGGCGTATCCCCATGTTTCGTTCATGGTGTAGCACGACTCCCACGGTCGTTGCTCGGGCGTAACGACGTTTTCCGGCGTGCCGAAGTCGCCTTCGGCCCCACCGCGGTTGTTGATGAGCATGTCCGGTTGCAACCCGCGCGCGAGCGCGTACAGCTCGTCGGACCGCCACATCTCCGGGCTGTTCGGGCGCAGGCCGTCGAACCACAGGACATCGACTTTGCCGTAGTTCGTGCAAAGCTCGCCGATCTGTTCGTGCGCCTCGTCCACCAGACCTTGGTAGTAGGATTCCGGCCCGATGACGTCCTTGGTGAGGCACCCTGGGTGTCGCCAGTTCTGGAGCGAATAGTAGAACCCCATTGGCATGTCAGCCGAGTGACACGCCTCGGCGAACTCAGCCAAGAGATCGCGCCCGGCAGGCGATTTCGTCACGTTGAAGTCCGTCGTCTTCGTGTCGAACAGGCAGAATCCGTCGTGGTTACGGGTGGTGAGCACCATGTATTTCATCCCCGCGTCGCGTGCCGTCGCAACCCACTCCGACGGACGATAGTGCTGCGGGTCGAACTTGTGAACCAACTCGGCGTACTCATCCTTCGGAATATGCTCCCAGAACTGAACCCATATCCCGCGTTTGAGCAGCGTCGGCAGCCCCCAGTGGATGAACATGCCGAACTTGGCATCGGTCCACCATCTCATGCGATCGGTTGTCATCGATGCTTCTCCTTGCGACCCCATTGCGGCGGCCGGCAGTTCGGGTGATAGTGGCGGCTTCGGCTGCATCGTTGCTCCTGCCCCCATCCTGCAAACTCTTGCGAGCTTGCCGCCTTTCGCTCACCGGGGGAAGGGCATTGCGGTCTTCGTCAGCCGGATGTTCTGCCGCGACCTTTCGGACTCGCTGCCATACGACCGCCGAGTTTGCTCTGCAGACTCGCAACCTCCGCGCGAGCGGCCGACGTCCTGCCGTCACGTTTCGGCGTCGCCATCTTCCTTCCGTCGAGTTTGCTCAGCAAACTCGCAACATCCGCGCAAGCGGACGACGTCAGCGGACGCTGTCCAATTCTCCGGTTTTCACGTTCTCACGGAACTCGTCGGTGATATGAGCGACGTACAGTTGGCGCACGCCCGTTCTGTCGGAGCCGAACACAGCGGTTCGGCCGTCCTGGCTCAGCCCGGAGTGCGGATGCCCCATCTGAGTGTGCCCCTGCGTCGCGTGAGCGTGGCAGAGGGTACGCCACCGCTTCGACTGCACATGGACTATCTTCAGCCCTTCGTCGGGCCAGTTCGTGTCCGAAATGACCCATTCGCCATCGAACGAAGCACCGGAGTGCCAGAAATATGGGCCTTCCGCAACCTTCTCGGGGTCGCTGCCCTCGTGCGTTACGTAGACGCACCTGTCCGGCGGATGCCCCGGTCCGTGCATGGCGCCGGTGTGCCCAAGCGGCGTGCCGTGCGCATACACCCATGGCGAAAGGAAGCGGAGGTCGCCGCCGTCGATATCGCACGTCC
>CAZSJP010000551.1:0-3775 GCA_964606675.1 uncultured bacterium | reverse complement strand
ATCTTCGCTTGGGCCAACTCAACAAACTCAAGCGAGACTTCGCCGTGGCATTCGATGCAGCCCTCGTTGTTCAGGATCTTGCCCGGTGCAAGACCGGTCGCCTCGGCGAGTGCCGAGTCGATGACGCCGGTAACCCTGAACGTGTGGCCGCCAACGACCTGCTGAGCTTCGGCGACGCCGGAGTCGGCGAACGCCGCATGCAGTTCCGCGGGCGCATGCGCCATGTGGCATTCAGCACAGCCGTCTGCGACGTCGGAGTGCGCGCCACTCGGATAGTCGTAGCCCGGCACCTCAACGCCCATTTCGCCTGCGATCATCGGAGCCTGGTTGGAGTAGTGAGGCCTGAGATTGTCCTCGTTCCCCACGTTCCACGGCCGCTCCGTATGGCAACCCACGCAGACCTCGGCCACAGTGGCGACACGAAGCTGATACTCGCCCGAGCCGTCGTGCGGATCGTGACATGCTGCGCAGGTGATCCCGGTGACCTCGTCCGCCGATTGCTCGGGGCCGCCTTCGATGATCGTTTCCACGTAGCCTTCGGCCGAGTGGCACTGAGCGCATCGGCCGCTTGCGTGGCCGACCTCGGAGTGTGCACTTGCTTCCCACTCAAGCGGGAAGTAGTGGTGCGTGCCGGAGTTGTGGCAAACCGCGCAGACACTCACCTCGTAGGAGGCCGCGATCTGATTTTCGCCCGTCGCGCCACCATGCTGGCTACCGGGACCGTGGCAGCTCTCGCACTGGATGTTCATGAACTTCGCCTGATCCGGGAAGTTGTACATCACTGAGTCGCGAGTGTCGGCCGTCCACCCACTGTCCGGCCAGACGAAACCGGCCGAGTCGATGCCGACCGTCGGGTACATGTCGTCCGCGGGTCCGAGCGAGTGACAGGGCACGCAGTAGGCCGCGCGCAACGGATGTGCGTCTTCCGACCCGTCGTCGATCTTCCGCTCCATCGCGTCGGAGTGGGCAGTCGTCTGCCATCCTGCCGTGTTCCCGGTGTGGCAGGCACCGCATTGTCCGCCCATGATATCCGGCGTAGCCGCAGCCGAGGTGTCGCCGATGGTCCCGACGCCGACGTACTCGGCAATCGTGATCAACTGCGTCACCATCTCGTTGGCTCCGGTCGCCGTAGTGACGACGAGCCCGATCTCGTACGAACCAACGACATCGGGATAGATGACGACCCCTTCAGTCACTTCGGCGATAGCCAAGGCTGAGCCTTCTGGCGAGGACTCAACTGACCATGCAACCGAAACGATATCCGAATCGGAATCGGCCGAGAGATACATCGGCCAGCCGGGCGTGCCGATCGGCAATCCCGTAGTTGCTCTGTCTGTGCTGTCGAAGGTTACTGTATCGGCCGCGATGTCTCTCGGCGCGATGCCTTCGATGATGATCGAGTCTGTAGCCAGGGCCGTACCGGCCAGCATACACACTCCCACCAGCATTCGTATAAGATGTGCCATGTGAACAATCCCTCGTTCTATGTGAGGCCGCGAACTTTCCAACTCTCCTCGTCGCGACATCAACCAACTCCTTCAATCATCTACTAGCGGTGCTCTGTTGACTTGGGTCAGAAACCCAACTGATGCTCGGGCCACGCGGCAGCATGGCCCGAGCACTCGCAACGTTGCCTGCTACCTCACGAGCAACATCCTACGGACGTCACGCGTGCCGGTGTTGGTCGTCAGAGCGTAGACATAGAGTCCACTGGCAACCTCATTGCCGGTATTGTCGCGTCCATCCCAGGTAACCGAGTGCGTGCCGATGCCCACACGACCGGTGATCAGCGTGCGCACCTGGCGACCTTGGACGTCGTAGACGGTGATTGATGCGCGTGCTTCCGCGTGAACCTGATAGCGGATCACGGTCTCGGGGTTGAACGGGTTCGGTGCGTTGCCGAGAAGAGCCGTCGACGTCGGCAGCGCGCCTTCGCTGACGCCCGTGGGAACGAGCTTGGGCACGATTGTGCTCACGTTGCCACCGTAGTCGACCGCAGCGATGCCGTATTTGTACGGCCACTCAGCCGCAACCGTGGTATCGACAGTCGTCATGAGCGGCTCGCCGAATGGGGTGCTGCCACGGTAGGGGGCGCGGTAGACCGCGTAGTACCGGACATCCTCAGACTTGGATGGAGCCCACACCAACTGGTTGGCGACGAGCTTGGCCTGACCCGGCGGCTCGGGAGCGATGTTGTCGAACGAGTAGCCCATGGCCGGCTCGGTCCACAAGACCACCTTCGGGTTGGTCGTGGTGCCGCTGACCTTGAAGTGGCTCCACACCGCACCGTCTTCCTCGGTCGAGTCGTAGTCTGTCGCGACGTCGAGACCGTAACGCATCTGCTTCGTGGCCGGTACCGAGCCAACGAACACCCATACGTCATTGTCCGGGTCGTGACGCCAGACACCGTACTCGGTGACCGTCGCCATGCCGGCATCTTCGGCGTCGAAAGCGTTCCAGATAACTCTGACCATGCCGCCCTGGTCGTTCGGCACGTCGACGATATCGTCGATCTCACCCGTAGCCTGGCTGGCCATGAGCTCTGAGATCGAGGACTTCAGCAGCGCGATGGTGTAAGGCATATTGTGCACGCCGTAGCTGCCGTCGTTGTTCACGTACGTCCAGTTGTAGGCACCCATCTCTTCCGCGACGCTCATGCTGTCGTTGGCCGGAAGAACGGGCTCGCCGCCTCTGCGGACGGTGTCCGGGTAGACCGGCACGAGGGCGAGCAATTCGTCCATGAGTTCATGGACCTTCACCTGGCTCAGCTCCACAAACTCAAGCGAGACTTCGCCGTGGCATTCGATGCACCCCTCGTCGTTCAGAATCGCACCCGGCATAAGGCCGGCTGCCTCTGCGAGTGCCGTGTCGATGACGCCGGCAACCCTGAACGTATGGCCACCAACAACCTGCTGGGCTTCGGCGATGCCGGAGTCCGCAAATGCTGCATGCAGATAGTCTGGCGCATGCGCCATGTGACACTCGGCACAGCGGTCGTCGATGTCCGTGTGTGCACCGTCCGGATAGTCGTACCCGGGCGCTTCCATCCCGTCCTCACCCATCAGCATCGGGCCCTGATGCGAGTGGTGCAGGCCGGAGTAGCCGCTGATGCGCAGCGTATGGCAGCCGATGCAGGCATCGCCGATAGCGCCGGCCCGAAGCAGGTGCTCGCCCGAACCGTCGTGCGGGTCGTGGCAAGCTGCGCACGTGATCGGGTGTGGCACGTCATAGGCGGCAGCAGCGCCACCGTTGACGGTCTCGGCGACGTAGCCCTGTGCCGTGTGGCAGCGGGTGCAGGACGCACTGCTCGCGTGGCCGTCGCCCGTGATGTCGCCATAGTTGCCGTGGGCGCTGGATGCCCACTCAAGTGGGAAGTAATGGTGGGTGCCGGAGTCATGGCAGACGGCACAGACGTCCGAACTGAATGAGGCGGAAGTCTGGTTCTTGTCCGTCTTGCTCCTGTGAAGGCTACCCGGTCCGTGGCAGTTCTCGCACTGGATATTCATGTAGTTCGCCTGGTCCGGGAAGTTGGTCATCACCGAATCGCGAGTCTCGGCGGTCCAGCCGCTGTCGGGCCATACGAAGCCCGCGTCGGCGAGGCCACCGGTCTCGATGTCGGTTTCGGGACCGACCGAATGGCACGGAACACAGTAGGCCGCACGCAATGGATGTGCGTCTTCCGACCCATCGTCGATCTTCCTCTCCATTGCGTCGGAGTGCCCCGTGGTTCGCCAGCCGGCGTTCTGCCTGGAGTGGCAAGCTCCGCACTCACCTG
>CAZSJP010000550.1:0-3786 GCA_964606675.1 uncultured bacterium | reverse complement strand
GCTAGGTATCACCACGCCTATCTCTCTGCCCGGCTGGCTCTTCCTAAGATCGTTGCTCGCGAACTCCGCCTTCAGAGTGTGCGAGGCCACATCCACGGCTGTAGGAAAGCGATTCTTGAGCGACCTGAACTCGCTGTCCCCGGTTATGTGCTCAAACTCACGCCCTATGGCGCGCGTTGCTGCGTTGTCTCCATAGCCCCAGATAGCGTAATAGATGTTCCGTCCATAGCCGCGATCCCACACCTCATCCCCACGCTTCTCTATTCTCTCCAAGCACCTCTGAAGAGGGGAAACCAACGCCTCTGGCATCGCTGAGTTGCGCTCCGAGTCGAAGTACTCGTGCCTCAGTTTCTCCATACTCGCTTTAGCGTCGGCCTTCCATGTCATGTCTATCCTGAGAGACATGGGCTCGCGGTTCATACCGTATTTGTCAAGCACCTCAGCCGCATCGTGGTAGTGCTTGGGGTCGCGCCGTGTGACCAGCAATTCTGATTTCGCTTCGCTGTCATTGTCCGCCGCCAGTTTCTGGAATGTCGGAGCCGTGAATCGGTTCTTGTCCCACAGAATGCGGAATGGACACTGCGGACTGCGCAGGACCGAATCCTCTTGGTCTACTCTGAGTGCTTGGAGGAAGTCGACTGTCTCATTGGAGTCCAGCAGGAAGTTGGCTGGCACGTAGACTTTGTCGTAGAACAGTGAGTAGAACTGCGTCCAGAACGCCACATCTCGCGCACCACATCGTTCCAAATCGTGGCCGTCAAAGCCGTTAGTAAGTGCTTCGTCCAGATGGAGAAGCAGCGCCTCTAACTTCACATCAGGTTCCGGCATCTGGCGCCTCCCGTATCGCGCCTGCGATGGGTCGCACTGAGTGCCCCCAATGTACACAAGCCCCTCGACCCAGCGGCGCGGAGCCATGCCCCGCACCGCCGAGCAATCCAGACAATCGTACGAATATGCGACTACTGGTCCAACACCAACCGAACCGTCATGATCTTCTTCGCCGGTGCGTCGAGCGCAACGCTCTGACCGGACGGCGCGAGCTTCTCGACCACGTTGCTCTCGTTGAGCGAGATCAGTTCCGCCTCCTTGATCGGCTTCCACGACGATATCTTCGCCGACACCTCGCGGTCCGTCGGGTTCAAGATGCGCATGATGACGCCGTTCCCATCCTCAGCCGGCTTCATGCCGCAGAGCGACAGATCGATCGGGTCGACGCTGAAGAACGATAGCTCCTGCGGCAGGTCGCCATCGTGCGGACCTACCTGCGCGACTTCCACGGGCAGATTCAGCCGCTCGACCTGGTCGAACATCCGGCCATCCGACCACGCTCCGCTGTGTGGCGCGATCAGATACGTGAAGCGGTGCTTGCCGGGGCACTGCGAAAGCTCCATCTCCGGGTGCCGCTCCCACCGCCACGCGACGGTTGTAAGCTCGACCTGGTACGCTCGCATGAGCGTGATGCAGAGCCTGCGCTCCTTGGTGTCGACGACTTCGTATTCGCGCAAGCCGTCGGTCACGACGCCGAGGCCGGTCACGCCGTCGGAGACGTCCACGAATCGGCTCATCGGGTGGGTCGGATTCGGCGAAAGCGCCCACGGGCTGCCTTCGGGGCGGTCGATCTCGCGCTCGACGACGTCGAACGGTGTCTCCGCCGACGAGTGGCTCGCCTTCTCGATGAACGTCGGGAAGCACACGCGCAGGCGGTGATCCTTGCAGACGTTGTTGAACGTCGTCGTCACTTCGACGGCCCGGGCGCTTCGGGTGAGCCTCACCACCGTCGTGATGACCATCTCCTGGCGTTGGGCCGAGCGACGAGCGCAGTCGCCGTTGGCGTCGATCCTCCGCACGGTGTCGGATTCGTCCTCGTCGAGGTCGACCGGTATCTGCATTCGATGCTCGATCTTGATCGATGCCGACAGCGCCCCGGCTTCGATCGTCGACACGGTGTACGGTGCGCCGACGGAAGAGATCGCCTCGTCGAACGCCGGCCCGACGTGGCGCCACGGGTGCCCCGCTTCGCCCGTGTCCTCGAACTCGTTGAGGCCCGCGAACTCGCGACCTGTCGACTTGTCCGTGACCGTCAACGTGCCATCGACGGCGACCTCGACGCGCAGGTAGTCGTTCTCGAGTGTGCGGATGCCCGCCAGAAGCGTACCGACGGTGCCGGTCGGCCCGTCGGCGCGCTTGATGACAAAGCTTCGGTAGCCAAGTGGCGGGAGGTCCTCCGCGACGAAATGCAGCTTGATCTGCATCGACTGCATCTCCATCGTCGAGTCGGCGAGGTGACGCGCGACGGCCATCTGACGTGCGCGGCTGATCTCCTGATGGTCGACACGATTGCCGGTGGCCGCCTCGTGGATAGTGTAGTACTCGTAATCAAGTTCGTTCGGGAAGTCTACGAACGCCGTCAGGACCTCGGTCCGTTCGTACGGCGACGGGTTGAACGCAGTCAGCAGTATCTCGTCGGCCGGCACGCTGCTGTTGTCGATTCTGAGCTGGATGTTGCCCATCGCGCGCCGCATGACTCCCTCGGCGATGTTCCGTGCCTGGTCGAGCCGGTTGAGCACGTCCTTCTCGATCTGATCGACACCGGCGCCGGCGATCGAGTCGTGCGGATGGCTCTGCAACAAGTACTTCCACGCGAGGTCCATCAACGTCGTCGGGTATTCGGCGCCTGCCGTGCTGGCGGCGACGGCGAACGGCTCGGCGAGCCGCTGCACGGTGTGCTCGGTCTGCGTATTCGCCTGCTTGACGCGCGTGCGGCTGCTGGTCACGTCGCCATACAGATGCACCTTCTGACCCAGCGCGCGTGGGGTGCGCCGCTCGCCCTTGAGGACGACCAGGTCCATGTCCTTGACGGCCTCCTTGACCTTCTCCAGATACGCCGGCAGGCTGCTGAAGATCATCTCGTCGTCGGGGTCGAGCAATTCCTTGGCCTTGCGCACGATCTCGACTTCGAGCATGTCCGGTTCGGTGCTGTCCATGCCCTGCATCAGCGCCAGATAGCGGGTGCGAGCATGCTCAAGCTCGTCGGCCTTCATCGTCGCCATGGCCTGTTTCAGGTCGTCGACGTTCAGTTCTTTCCGCACGTCGAGGAGGAAGTGGTGCCCCTGGTATCGGTGCGGGCCGGCCATATGGAACGGCAAGCCGCCCTTCGACCATTCGTATTGGCGCTCCAATATCTTCATGCCGTAGACCGCGGGCCGCCAGACGCCGAAGTAGAAATTGTATCGAGCGTTGCTACCCATGCGGGAGCCGAACACGCGCGAGCCATCGGGCGCTTCGAGGATGAACTCCGACTTGGTCTCCTCGGGCTGTATGCCGTGGTAGAACAGGATCGTGTCGATATCGAACCCGCTGTAGATCTGCGCCATCTGCGAGTTCTGGCCGTACGAGAACGGGCTGTATCCCGTCAGCGTCACCTTGCCGTATTCGCGGGCCTTCTTGTTGCCGGTGAGCAGGTTGCGCACGAGGGACTCGCCGGTGACGTTGAACTCTTCAGGAAGCGTGTACCACGGGCCGATATGCAGGCGGTCTTCCGTCACGTGCTTGACGATCCGCTCCCGCGCCTCGGGCCGCATTTCGAGGTAGTCCTCGACGGGAATGACCTGCGAGTCCATGAGGTAGTGCGCGTATTCGGGCTCGTTGTCGAGAGTGTCCAGCAGCTTGTCCATGAAACCCATGAGCGACATGCGGGTCTCCTGGAAGTTGTAGAGCCACTCACGGTCCCAGTGAGTATTGCAGATCACGTGCATCTCGTAGCCGTCGGACATGGCACGTTCCTTT
>CAZSJP010000549.1:0-3793 GCA_964606675.1 uncultured bacterium | reverse complement strand
TCCTGACGCATACCCATTGGGATCATATCCAGGGCTTCCCGTTCTTCGTTCCTGCGTTCATCCCCGGCAACAAGATACGTTTCTGGGGACGAGCGAATTCCAACAAAGACTTGCAGACCATCCTCGAAGGACAGATGCGCGCCGACTACAATCCTATCTTCGAGTTAAACAACATGGGGTCCTCGATTGAAGTCAACGAGACCCAGACCGATTTGGTTACTTTCGGACCATTCAACATGTCAACTACCGTTGTACCGCATCCTAGCAGCGACTCTTTTGGATGTCGAATATCGGACAAGAAAAGCACTGTAGTTCTACTTGGGGATGCACACTATCCTGACGGTCCGCCAGAGGACATCGTGTCGTTTGTTACGGGAGCCGATGTTCTCGTTCACGATGTCGGAGAATCGGACGATCTTGAGGCAGGAGTACGACCGGCTGTCGAACTTGCAGCCCGTGCGGACGTTCGGCGCCTTGTACTCACTCACTATGCACCCTGGCACACCGATGACCACGTCCGTCGCATTCTAGAAGCTGCCGGTCGACTGGCAGGCCCGTCTATCCAGGTAGACGCAGCCAAGGAAGGTATGCAGGTTATGCTCTGATACCGGCAATGCGCCGCTTGTCTTCTCCGTGTGTCACTCGAACACCGCGCTTGGACCTATCGTCGAATTGCACAACATAATCTGTGAGCTGCATCTTGCCCATCCATACCGTCCCTGGCATCACCTACTCCAACCCTTTCCGGTCGCGATCATCCTACTACATGGCGGGCCCTGCGTGAGACGAAAACTCATTCTGTGGATTGGACTGCTCAGTAGCGTGTTCTTTGTGTACATGTCTCTGCGCAACATCGCGTTCGACCAATTCCTAGACGTACTTGGCCAAGTCGACCTTGCCCCGGTAGCCGCTGCATTCGCTCTCATGATGATCGTGTACTTGATCCGCACCATCCGATGGCAGGCGATCATCCGCACCGAGCGCGACATAAGCCTATGGCAAACATTCAGCATCTTGATGATAGGCTTTCTCGGTAACAATATTCTCCCGGCGCGAGCCGGCGAAATAATCCGCGCATTCATGCTACGCAAGCAGATTCGCGTTACGAAGAGTTTCGCCCTCGGCACCATTCTTGTCGAGCGAACCAATGACGTAGCCGCTCTGCTGACGCTACTTCTGGTCGCGATCTATCGATTCCACGATATACTACCGCCCGTAGCGATGGTTGTGGGGCGCTTGGGTCTGATAGTTCTATTTCTCTTTATCGTCGGCATGGCGTCGCTCGTATGGGCTCGCGGTCTCATACTGTCGCTCATGCGTCGCACTCTCCGGCTGGTGCTGTCGGGTCAATGGGTAGAAAGATTGGCAAATGCGCTTGAGCAGTTCGCTCAGGGGTTGCAGGTGCTGCGAAGGCCGCGAGCGCTTGCCGTTGTCGTGAGTCTATCGATTCTGGATTGGATGGCTATCTCGGCCGCATGCTATTTCGTTTTCATTGCGTTCCGTTTCAGTCTTCCTCCTCTATCCGCCGCGATGACCATGTCGCTGGTGAACCTCGGCATGATTGTCCCGTCTTCGCCGGGCTATGTGGGAACATATGAGTTCTTTACGTTGAAGTCGCTCAGCATCTTCGGCATCACAGCAGCTAGCGCGCTGGCGTTCAGCGTCGTGATGAGAATGCTGTGGTATCTGTTCGAGATCGTCGTCGGCTTCTTGTGTCTTCTCTCATCCGGGATAGGCATCGGACAGCTATTTCACGTTACGCAGATGGACGAGGCCGCCGCCGATTCGTCTCATCGATCCCCTTGATTTCGGTCTCTCGCCACAACGTCAAATAGCTTTCGTAACGGTGCTTGGCGATCGCACCACCCTCAACTGCTTCCTTGATTGCACATCCCGGTTCCTCATCGTGTCCGCAGTTCGTCCCGAAACGGCATCTGCCGAAAAACGACTCAAACTCAAAGAAGAGCAGGTCGATATCTCCAAGCTGAAGCGACCACAAGCTCAAACTCCTCAGCCCGGGAGCGTCTACTAGACGGCCCGGCGGTGTTTCCGCCGTACCGTGTAAAGGCATTAAGGCAACGTTTGTGGTAGTGTGCGTTCCCAGGCCGCTTCTCGTGTTCACCGGCTGCACGCGCAGTTGCGATTTCGGCTCTAACGCGTTGATGAGAGAGCTTTTTCCAACGCCTGAAAGTCCGATTACAACGCTGGTTTGTCCTCCGAGCTGCCGACGCATTTCATCTATGCCTTCACCCGTTACGGCACTCGTCCTGATTAGTGGATATCCGATTGCAGGATAGGCGGATATCATCTCCTCAACTTCGTCCGGTATCCCCAAATCGATCTTATTGATGCAGACACATGCCGAGATGCTTTGAAACTCCGCCCCACATAGCATCCGATCAAGTAATTCTGACTCGAAATCGGGCGACTGGGTGCTTACAACGGCAAGTACCTGATCCACGTTTGCCGCGATAACTTGCTCTCTGTACCGTTTGCCCGAAGACTCTCTGGAGATCAACGTTCGCCTGGGCAATACTTGAAGAATCATGTGCTCCTTCTTCCCAGGCTCGATCTCTACTTCATCGCCGACAACTACCGGCGAGAGTGCTCTGATGTCCCGTACTGCTTGCACTCGCCTCCTGCGAGATCCCCTATCCGCTTCCGGGTACTCCAACTCTTTGCGAAGCTTGCTTGAGATTCCGCAGAGCAATTCCTCACCGTCCAAATCGGACTCCACGACATAGAATCCACGGAACGTACGAACCACCACTCCCTTCAACCGACCGGAACTCATATCTTGCGCACCAAATTCGTTCGAAAATCCATATAGTCGTTCTCCGTCCTGTGAATAGGTTCTTCTATTCGTCGAAACGCTCAATCTCGGCACCCAGCCCCTGCAACCTTCGCTCAAGATGATCGTAGCCTCTGTCGATGTGATATATGCGAGAAATCTTGGTTTCGCCTTTTGCATGCAGCGCGGCCAGCACAAGAGCGCCACCAGCGCGAATATCGCTGGCCATTACAGGTGCTCCCTGCAGTTCCGAAACACCAACAACGACAGCCTTATCGCCTGCAATCGTGATATTCGCTCCCATCCGACGGAGTTCCGGACCATGCATGAAACGATTGTCATAGACCTGTTCCCATATGAGACTAGCACCTTCAGCGGTGCTAAGCGCCGCCATCATAGGTGCCTGTACATCCGTTGGAAAAGCTGGATACGGCAATGTACGGATGTTTAACGCCCCCAGTCTATCCGGCCCCGAAACCGCAACGCCATCGGTTTCACGGCTCACTCTCGCACCCGCCTCCTCCAGTTTCGTCAGTACTATCTCGAATTGATCCGCACGTGCGTTACGAAGATACACATTACCCCGTGTCATCGCTGCCGCAATCGCTAGCGTTGCCGCATCTATGCGGTCCGGCATGGCTCTATGAGTCGTCCCGTGGAGACATCTTACACCTTTGACTGTCACGCGCCCGGTTCCCAAGCCCTTGATATCCGCACCCATCTTCAGCAAACACTCGCCGAAATCTACGACTTCCGGATCGGCTGCGGCGTTCTCGATCACAGTCGTTCCATTCGCCAGTACTGCAGCGAGAACAACGTTTTCCGTACCGGTCGCAGCCGGATAGTCCAGCGTGATCAGCCGCCCTTCGAGTTGTTCTGCCGTTAGTTCGACATACCCCTCGGTCTCTTCTACCGTACAACCCAGCGATACGAAACCGCGCAACTGATCCGTAACGGGGCGAGCACCGATCGCACAACCGCCCGGCATCGAAACGCGACAGT
>CAZSJP010000548.1:2345-3803 GCA_964606675.1 uncultured bacterium | reverse complement strand
CGTGCAGGGTGCACATGGAACGCGGGAAATCACAGGTACAATGTAGTCTCGCGATCAGATTCGCGCAAGTCGGCATGCGGCGTCCGCTTCGCGGACGTTGCGCACGTTGGGAGATTCTTGCTCGGCTGCGCCGAGCTGGGAATCTCCGGCGAGGATGCGGCGGTAACACGGACGATGGCCCCGATTCGCAAGAAGTATCGCGTCGTCCAATGCGCTGTCATTCCGAGCGACGCATCGTGCCCACGAGGACACGGTGCAAGCCGAGGAATCTCTCTCGCGACGCGATGCCCCTTCGTCCACCCGTAGACGGGGGGGAGATGAGGGCGGTATTGGTCCGGCGTCGGGGCGCCAATGTCGGACCTTCCGCCAACAAAATGGTTGGTACGGACGTTGGGGGTTCCGCCGAACTGCGGGGCTATTCGCGATCCGACGTAGGCGCGGCCTGCGCACAACGGTCCGGGCTTGTGGCTGGGTTCACGTCGGCACGACCGGGCAGACACGAATGTCTGCTCCACCGCGATGCCGACACAACACGCCCTGGAGCTCCCAGCGTGCGCGTAGCGGACGACAACGTGTCCGACGTGCCCAAGGCCACGCTTCCACCGGTAGCGTCGACACCCATGGCAAGGTCTGCCCGGACGACGCACGCGTCGTCCCTACATCATATGATCCGGCCGTCGTCGGTCTGGGCGCCGGGGCAGGGCCTTCCAGCCATGGGGGTGCGATGATCCGCGGGAGTGGGCGCGGAGACCGCGCCCCTACCGTTGGTGTTGGGATGAGCGCGTGGGGACTCAGGTCGTCACGACTATATGTAGGGACGACGCTTGCGTCGCCCTACTCGGCGTTCCCCAACTGCTCGGCCAGCCAGGGAAGCGACTGCGTACCGTCGAACTGGTGGCCACCTTTGAAGATGAACAGCTCCAATGCGTCCTGCGCCCCGGCAGCGCGCCAGATTCGCTTGGCATCCTGGAAAGCGGGGAACACGGGCCGCGCTTCGTCGTCTCGCCCCCACTCGACGGCGACGGGCCTCGGCGCGATCAGGCCGGCGACGTCGGGCATGTCGCAAAGCGCGCCAAGCCCCTTAACGTTCTGGCAGATGCACCTGCCCTCCCACGTCGTCTGCAGGAACGTGCTGAACCGCCCGCTCAGGACGCATGCCTTGATGCGGTCGTCGAACACGGCGTGAGCGGTTCCGAGCCAGCATCCGAGCGAGAAGCCGACCGATCCGATTCGATCGGGGTCGACTTCGGGCAGCGTCGCGAGAATGTCCATGGCGCGGTTGAGATCGTGCACACGATATCCCGTCGGGTCCATGCCGAGCAGGTTCAGACGATTCCAGAACAGTTCGCAGCCCTTGTCGTCCGCGCGTTCACCCATGGCGGCGTTGTCCGGGCATAGAGCGACGAGGCCCATCTTCGCGACGGCAGCGCCGAACGGAGTGCCCGGTCCGTCGTCGTT
>CAZSJP010000548.1:0-2335 GCA_964606675.1 uncultured bacterium | reverse complement strand
ACGAGGCCGTCCTTGGCTCCGGCGCTGTGCCCATGTATGCAGAGAACGCCGGGGACGGGGGCCTTAAGGTCGTTGGGGATCAGAAGATGCGCGGGGATCGGCTCGCCGAGGCGCGATTCATAGACGATCTTCCTGCGAGTATATTCCGGAGTCTCGTCGGTCTCCAGCACGTCGAACGTGGCTTGCTGGGTCAGTGAGGGATACTCGCCGATGAGCGCCCGCAGACGTGGCAACAACCCTTCGCGCCACCTGCGCCAGTCGTCACCGGTGTGCCCAAGGAACCTGTGCGGAGGCTGGTTATGCCGGAACCCCGCGTCCAGCATGTTCGTCGTTGCGATATCTCTTTCGGCCATCGTGTCCTCAGCTCAGGGGCGGCCACCGCGGTCCGCCCGTTGCGGCGTTCGATTCTATGTCCGGCGCACCGGTATGCCGTCGGAGGCTACAATCATGTTAGGCGTTATTCCGTGGCGATGCAAGTTCATCGCCTCATGCCGTCCGAACACGAGAGTTCGCCCGCCGCAACCGACTCCCGGAACTCAGCGGTCACGTGGGCGACGTAGGCCTGTGCGATGCCGGCTCGGTCCGAGTTGAAGACCGCCAGGCTGCCGTCGTGTCCCATGCCCGGATGAGGGTGTCCGCTCGCCACGTGCGCCTGCGCGGCTCCGGCATCGCAAAGCTTGCCGAAGTGCCCCGTCGGGACGTGGATAAGCTGCAGGCCCATGTCCGGCCAGGCGGTATCCGCCACGATCCATTCGCCACTGAACGACGGACCCGAGTGCCAGAAATACGGGCCGCTGGTGAGCTTCCGCGGCTCCGCGTTCTCCTCGGCGATCCATATGCATCTGTCGGGAGGCATCCCGCAGCCCTGTATCCTCGCGGTGCCGCCCAACATCGTTGCGTGCGAGAACGGGTTTCCGCAGAAGAAGCGCGAATCGCCTCCGTCCTCGTCTACGGTCACGTGGACTCGCTCGCCTGACGACCTGACGAACGACACGTAGTCGGGCAGATCCTGTCTCGCTATGGTGCTGTTCGTGGCGACGACCAGGCGCGGTTCGGTGGCGAGACAGGCCCAGAGCAGCCCGTCGAGGTCGATCTCGGCCACGTCTCCGGTATCCAGGTCCACGCGGAGTGTCGCGATTCTCGGTTGCCTCAGTGCGATGAACAGGCGATTCGTCGCAGTCGAGATCCGCATGTGCTGGTAGAGAACTCGACCGGAGCAGAGCTCGGCCAGCGAGCACATCGAATCGGTCTTACCGGTTTCGACGTCGACCGAGTACAGCACCGGATCGCCGTTCCACAACACGTACAGCGTCCGTCCGTCGATAGAGAGCATCGCGGTCGGCGCGTTGAGCTTGTCGAACACCGGCGGATGCGCGCATTCGTCTCGTTCGGTTAGCTGGTAGAGATTGAGGCCGTCCGTGTCTACTCGGAACAGGTCCCACGGCGCGCGGCGATCTGCCGACCGTTGGCACTTGATCACCACGCGCCGGTTATCCGGCGTGATAGTCGGCCAGTCGTACGGCAGACAGGCGCTCGGCGTGGGGTAGCTCGTCAGCTGGACGACATTGACACCGGTCTGCGGGTCGGTGCGCTGTAAGCGCTCGCTCGCCAGGTGTGATCGCATCATGGAACGGTGTCCCCAGTACGCTGCCCGAGACCGAGCCGGGCGCCATAGACCGACGCTGTCTCAGTCGGCGCGCACGAGCCGCAGCGTCATCTTGGCATACCGTAGCGCAGGGTCTCCCGACCCGTCGTGGGCGTATGCTTCGAGCATACCGATTCGCAGCGTGTCCCCGTCCAACTTGCAGCTGTAGATTGCTCTTCCGCCGGTCATCTCGGGGGCTTTGGACACTATCGGGTGAGTCGTGAGCGTCGTGTCGCTGAGTTCGAACGTGCCTGAGTCCAGGATGATCGAGCTGTAAGCCTCGGCGGCCTCTCCTGCACTTTGTCTCCACATCGTGGCGTAGCCTTTCGCCGGCTCGTCTCTGGGGCGCCAGATCATGCTGTAGTAGCCGTCTCTGAACAGGCAGATGCCGGGCTGCGGATCGTCGAGGGCCATAGTGCCGTGATGGCCGGCGATCTGTATCTTCGCGACGCGCCAGGCTCCATCTATGGGGCCGTCGCCGCCGGTTGCGCATCCCATGCCTCCGGCGATGGCGGCGAGGGCGATGATCGTCGTGACTAGCTTGCGCTGCATAGTTGGGTCTCCGTTGGTTACCGATGGGCGGTCTGGCCGGCCGGCGCAGTCGTGGATTGTCCCCGACTGCGGGTGATCGCGTCCGGCGAGTTAGGTATCGTATGTGCGGTTACTGGCGACGCACGTCGATCTTGCCGA
>CAZSJP010000547.1:0-3808 GCA_964606675.1 uncultured bacterium | reverse complement strand
CAAGTCGTGCACACGCTCCCCGAGCGGCCCCTCATCTTTCAGCGCGATCACCACAGGAGAGAACCTGTCGCGATAATTGTGATCGAGCTGCCTCACGAGGTAGTGTTCGGTCCCACCGTCGCCGAACGATCCGACGAACAATGCGACCTTACGGGTGGATCGATGCGTCATCGTCTACAAACCGCCGCTGCCATTCCTCGAGGAATAAGAGCGACCAAAGAAGGTGTGAAATGTCGGCCTTGCCCGTCTGGTGCATGTCTATGAGCGTCTGGACGAAACCCATGTCGAACAGGCCGCGCCCGCGCGCTCGCTTCGACAGCAGCCGGTCGCGAACGTAGTCCTTGAGACTGTCTCTGAACCAGTCGCCAACGGGAACGCCGAAGCCCATCTTGGGGCGGCTGAGGAAACCTTCCGGCATCATCGGTCGGATCATCTCTTTGAGAATGTGTTTGCCCACAATGCCGTTCACCTTGTGTTCGAATGGAATCCGCGCCGCCAGTTCCACCACTTTGTGGTCGAGGAGCGGCACCCGGCTTTCTAGCGACACGGCCATGCTGGCCCGGTCGACTTTCGTCAATATATCCTCCGGCAAATAAGTCTTGGAGTCCACGTACATCGCCTGCCCCTGGAAAGGTACGTTTCCGGCACGTTGCCAGAACACGCTCCAATCGTCCGACCCCGTCGCGTCGTCGGACAATGGGCCGTCCGGCGCCAGAAGGGCCAGCCAGGCCGGCGGAAACATACCAACCATTGAGTCACGATACATCTGTTCGAGCGGCCGTCCAAGCCCGCGGAACACGGATCTGTATCTCAGTGGCAGCGGCACCGCGGATGCCAGGCCGAACAACGGCTTCCGTAACGGCCCCAGCATTTTGGCCAGTGTCTCGTATTTCCGGATCGACAGATACCTGGTGTATCCACCGAACAGCTCGTCGCCGCCGTCGCCCGATAGCGTCACCGTCACGTGCTCGCGAGCCATCCTGCTGACGTAGTACGTCGGGATCGCCGATGAGTCGGCAAACGGTTCGTCGTAGTGCCAGACAAGTTTCGGCAGCAATTCGATGGCGTCCGGCCGGACGATCTCTTCGTGGTGCTGCGTACCGAAATGATTGGCGATCAGTCGCGCGTATTCCAGCTCGTCGAAGTCCTGGTTCTCGAAGCCGATGCTGAAAGACTTCACCGGCTCGCCCATCTGCCGAGCCATCAAGCCGACGACGGTGCTGGAGTCGATGCCGCCGCTCAGGAATACGCCAAGTGGCACATCGCTCACGAGCCTCATCCGGACTGCCTCGGCGAGCGTCTCCTCAAGCTCTTCTCTGTACTCCTCGAACGGGCGATCCTGCGGATCGGGTGGCGCGTCCCAATACTCATACACGCGCAAGGACCCGTCGGCGTAGATCGCCATGTGTCCGGGGCGGAGTTTCGCTGCGTGTTTGAGAGCGGACATGGGCGATGGGACGTATTGCAGCTCCAGGTACGCTCGGATGGCCGAGTAGTCGAGTTCGCGCGGCACGCTGGGATGCGCCAGAAGCGTCTTCAACTCCGAGCCGAAGAGGAGACCAGCCGGCGTCTCGCAGTAGTAGAGCGGCTTGATGCCGAGTCTGTCGCGCACCAATGCGAGTGTCCGGCTCCGCGTGTCCCATACCGCGATCGCGAACATCCCTCGGAGATGGTGTACGAACTCAGAGCCGTATTCCTCCCAGAGATGGACGATGACCTCTGTGTCTGTGCCGGTGTAGAATCGGTGGCCTCTGGCCTCCAGCATCGGCCGAAGCTCGACGAAGTTGTATATCTCGCCGTTGAAGACGGTCCAGACCGTTTCGTCCTCGTTGTGAATCGGCTGGTGACCGGTCGAGAGATCTATGATGCTCAAGCGTCGCATACCGAAGGCGAGCGGCCCGTCCAGATGGTATCCCCAATCGTCCGGTCCACGATGCTCGATGCTGTCCAGCATCGGCTTGAGTTCCTCGGAAGACGCTGGGCGGGACGAGTCGCGGTACGCAATGCCGGCAATCCCACACATAGATTCCACTCTCTCTAGCTAGCCTGCCTCGTCGTCAGGCCGTTCGGTACCCCAGCCCACGGTAGGCGTGGTTCAACAGCGGAGTGACGAGAACGTCGCGAAACGCGTTACGATCGTACCATTCGCGGATCTGCTCGTCGCTGTAGTAGTGAACTTCCGGGTAGGACAGCCTGTCGAACCAATCGGTCACGGAGTCTTTGTACGGGAAGTCCGAGTAGTTCATGATCCTGGTGGGGAATATGGCCTTTGCGACCCACTCAAGCCCCAGCGCTCGCAGCGCACGGTAAGGTACTATGAATAGCCCGTCGCAGATTGCGCCCATGTTCGAGTGTGCCTTGATGGCCGGATTCGGCAGGCGATTCGTCACGAAGCGTGCCGCCGCCAGCAGGCGAATGACCCACTTGCGCTGGTTGCCGTATATCATCACGAATACGGCTCCGCCATCCTTCGCGAGCGGCGCGACCGAATCGAATGCTCGCGGCGGGTGCGGCGTGTGATGCAGAACCCCCAGGCTGTAGATGAAGTCGAATGTCCCAGGCGCGAACGGCGGGGCGAACACGTCTCCCTGGACGACGTTCATGTTAGCGATCGTCCGGGAACGCTCCACGGCGCTGTCGACCGACCAGCTCAGGTCCATCGACACCATGTCCGCGCCATACGACGCAGCCTGCTCCGAATGGCGCCCGGCGCCGCAGCCCACGTCCAGCCCTACCTTTCCGTCGAAGAAAGGCGGCTCTATCGGATCGATCCAGTAGTCGAAATTGCTCGAATCGTAGTCTTTGAACTCCGTCCACTCGTAACCGAACCTGTCGATTATCTGCCCCTGAACCACGTCCTGGTCCGAGCCGCCACTGCACTCGTCCAACAGGTCGCTGCCCAGCCGATCCCGGTGCTTCGCGAAGAACTCCGGATATCGCGTGCCGAGCCCTTCTCGTTCACCCGGGGGGAGCATTCTCGGCACTCCGAGTATGACCGGATACTCGTGTGCCCCTCCAACGTCCCGAAGCACTCCTTCGACAGTCCAGACCGATTCGCCGGATTCATCGGCGAGGTCGTTCTTGGTTTCGAAGGCCTCAAGCTGGAGCGTGTCGCCACACACCGGGCATCGAAGCGGTTCCACCAATCTTGCTCTCATCGCAGCCGGTTCCTCTCTACGTAGCCGGGGTCATCGTTGGCCGGGCTTTCCATTCGCCGCCAGCACGTCGAGCCAGTCATCCCGTACTTCGGCCCATCGATATTGATCCAGCGATTCCTGCGCGCGAGCAGCGTGCTCCCGCGCCAACTCGGGATTATTCAGCAGCAGGATGATCTCAGCCGCGAATGACTCATGATCGCCTTTGCCCACCATGCGAGCGCTCACGCCATGCTTCACCATGTATGGGATGCCACCGGCATCGGTCGTCACGATGGGCACGCCGAACAGGAACGACTCAAGCAGCGAGCCGGGGAAGTTGTCGATGTCGGACGAGCTGACGCAGATGTCGCTGGACCTGTACAGCTCGTGCATCTGCCGGCGGTCGAGTTGGCCCGTGAAAGTCACGTTCGGCACGGCCATATCCTTGACGAGCTTTCGCAGGTGCTTCTCACGATTGCCCGATCCGGCCAGGAACAACTCCGCTCTCGGGTACGCCCGCTGAACGATCTGGAACGCACGGATGGTGCAGTCGACGTTGTAGTAGTGCCCGAGCCCTCGCGTCATGATGAGCTTCGGCGCTTCGGTGTCGATCGTGTGGGGCGGTTCGACCGGCAGGTCGGCCTCATAGAGGTTATGCACGACTCTCGTGG
>CAZSJP010000546.1:0-3816 GCA_964606675.1 uncultured bacterium | reverse complement strand
AGTTGGACGTTCAGCGAGGCCGCTGACGAGGAGACAATCGACGTGCCGCTGGGGCTCGTTCCCGGCCTCGGGAGGTAGGTCTCACCGAGGCGGCGTACGAGATCGGCGCGGCGACACGCCGGCGGCCGCCAACAGCCCCGCGAGGGCTACCGCGAGCGACGCCGCCACGCCCGGCCCGACGAGCGTCGGTCTCGGTGGACCGCCGGGGCGACCCGCGACGCGGTCGGCTTTCAGTCGGTACGGGATTCCGAGCGAGTCGTCCGAGACGTCATGGGCCCTGACGACCGATGAGTCCAGACCGAGCCACACCAGTTGCCCGACTCCGTTCACGTCCGCCCACCGCGGCATCCACATGTCTTCGAGATGCTGTAGCGGCGGCCATCTGTCCAGGCGCTGTCGGCCCCGGACATATCGCGGCAAGGGCATAAGTTCGACCCATGGCGGGTCATCGGCGTCCAAACGCCGAAGTATGACCAGCCGCGCCCCGGTTCGGTCGTCTTCGACGAACACAAGTCCTTCGCGATGGACTTCCGAGCGCCCATCGGGGTATACGACGGGGCACAACGCGGCCAACGTGTCCCTGATCGTCGACGCCCCGATGAGAAGCACTCTCCGACCGGGCGCGGGCGGCGATCGGTACAGATCGCCGACGGTAGCGCGCAATGGAGGGAACCGCGAGGCCGCTCGCGTCGCCGACCCCACCTGCCACGCCTTGGCCGCCTGCCGAGCGGCCACGACCTGCCCAGCCGCCACGGCAATCGCCGCCGCCGCTAGCAGCGCACAGGCCAACCTAGCCGCGGGTCGCATGGGCGCTCCAGCCTGGAGACGATACGGGCACGCCGGTCACGGCGCCTCTTCGTCGCTCAGGAAATTGGTGGCGTCGATGGCGGCCTGGCAGCCGCTTCCGGCGGCGGTGATGGCTTGGCGGTAATGCGGGTCCTGAATGTCGCCACATGCGAAGACGCCCGGCACGCTGGTGGCCGTCGCGGGCGTCGCGCCACCGCCGGCACTCGGCTTGGTGACGATGTAGCCCTTTTCGTCGAGATCCAGCTTGCCCTTGAAGACTCCCGAGTTGGGCTCGTGCCCGATCGCTATGAAGACCGTGTCAAACGGCACGGCGGTGACGTTCCCGGTCCTAACATTCCTCAGCCGCACGGTTTCGACGCCCTTGGCCACTGTACCGACGATGTCTTCGACGACCGAATCCCAAATCACCTCGATCTTCTCGTGCCCGAACACGCGTTTCTGCAGAATCGCCGAGGTCCGAAGCTGGTCTCGGCGGTGGATGATCTTCACTTTCTCGGCGAACTTCGTGAGGAACAGCGCCTCTTCGGCGGCCGAATCTCCGCCGCCGACTACGGCAACCGTCTGTCCGCGGCAGAACGCTCCGTCGCACGTCGCGCACGCGGATACGCCGTGTCCCATCAGCTCCTTCTCCGATTCGAGGCCGAGGAGCTTCGCCGACGCGCCCGCCGCAACGATCAGCGCGTCAGTAGTGTATATAGCTCCCTCGATATCGATTCGGAACGGCCGGGACGTCAGGTCGACCTCGGTCACGGCGCCATAGATGAACCTGGTCCCGAATCGTTCGGCCTGACTGTGCGTCGCATCGATCAGCTCCGGCCCCAGAATGCCGTCTGTGAAACCTGGGTAGTTCTCAACGTCTGTCGTGATGGTGAGCTGCCCGCCCGGCTGCCCACCTTCGACGACCAATGGCTCGAGATCCGCCCGCGCGGCATATATCGCTGCTGTGAGGCCCGCAGGCCCCGTGCCCATGATCAACACCTTCGCGTGCTCCGTCTTCTCGTTCGCCATGGTGACTCCTTCCGCTATGGCCGACCCGCAGTCGGCGCCCATCTCTCTTGCAGTAGCACACTATCGCATTCCACTGGAATGATACCGACTACTCGAGTGGTTCCTTCCGGGCGAACGCCAGCACGCGCTCCACCGGCAGCGCATTGAGAACGTCGCCCGCCTCGAGCCACCCCTTACGCCCGACCGCCACACCGATTCGCAGTTCGTCCATCCCGGCGATCGAGTGTGCGTCCGGATTGATAGCGATCTTCACACCGGACGCTTTGGCCTCGCGACACCGGCGCCATTCCAGATCGAGCCGATGCGGACTGGCGTTGAGTTCGATTGCTACGCCGCGCTCGGCCGCGCGTTCGATCACCGCATCGAAATCGAGCGGGTACCCCTTGCGTGCCAGGAGCAGCCTGCCCGTCGGGTGTCCGAGGATCGTCGTGGCGGGGTGGTCTATCGCACGCAGCACTCTCTCGGTCGCTTCGGCCTCGTCCATGCCGAGCTTGTTGTGGATGCTGGCGATGACGAAGTCGAATTGGGCCAGCAATTCGTCGTCGTAGTCGAGGTCGCCACCCAACTTGACGTCGCTCTCGATCCCCTTCAGGACCGTGATGCCATCGTGCCGTTCGTTGACGGCGTCGATCGCATCCCACTGCTCGCGCACCCGGTCGGGCTTCAGCCCACCGGCGTACCCGGCCGACTGGCTGTGATCGCAGATACCGAGGTACCCCATGCCCATCCGACGCGCCGCCTCGACTATCTCATTGAGGCCGTTGACGCCATCGGACATGTCGGTGTGGACGTGCAGCATTCCCCGGATGTCGGCAACCTCCACAAGGCGCGGCAGACCGCCCCGTTCGGCGGCCTCTATCTCGCCCAGGTCCTCCCGCAACTCCGGCACGTACGACATGCCGAGGGCGCGGTAGATGTCCGATTCGTCGCCGCAATCGACGCTCTCGCCGGCTTCGATGCGCCGCAGACCGCGCTTGTCCAGCGCCAACCCGCGGTCCGTGGCCCGGTCACGAATAGCCGTGCTGTGCGCTTCCGAGCCGGTGAGGTGAGCAAGCGCGAACGGGTATTCGGCGTCGTCTACGAGCCGAAAGCCGGCCGGGATGCCGCTCGCAAGCCTGACACTCGCACTCGCCGAGCTGCGGGAGATAACCTCGCCCACATCGCCGGAGCCGGCGAAAGCATCCAACGCGGCGTCGCGCGCGTCGGGCTGCGTACTGGCGAGAATATCGACGGCCGCGACGGTCTCATCATGCCGCCTGAGGCCGCCGGTTACGTCGGCGCGCAGCACTCCGGCCTGGCTCGCGACGAGGCCGAGCAGAGCTTCAGCCGCGGCGGACGCACGGTGGTAGAGATGCCTGTCGGCTCCCGCTCTCCTGAACTCTATCGCTTTGAGGACGTTCGCCTGCGTCTTGGCGCCGAACCCGGCGAGCGCGGCAAGCCGGTTCTCCCGGCAGGCGTATTCAAGCTCGCCGACGTTGGTGACACCGAGTTTCTCGCGGACCACCAACACCCGTTTGGTGCCGAGCCCGGGCAGTTGCGCGAGCGCCAGCAAGCCTTCGGGCACGGACGCCTGAAGCTCGTCGTAGTACTGCAGCCGACCGGTTGTCGCCAGTTCGGCGATCTTCGCCGACAGGCCCTTCCCAACGCCCTTGATCTCTTCGAGTCGGTCGCCTGCGACGACGTTGGCGACGTCCTCGGTCAGCCCGGAAAGCGCCCGCGCGGCGTTCTTGTAGCTACGCGCCTTGAACGAGCTCTCGCCGTTGAGCTCGACGAGGAGTGCGATATGGTCGAGCACCTGCCCGATTTCCCTCGCGTTCATGGGTGCATTTCCATCATGGCCGCACGTCCGTGTCTTGGGGGCTACAGATCGGGTTGGGCGTCGTCACGGATCGCTTCCGCCGATTCGGCTTCCAGCGCCTGCAGATCGGCCTCGAGATCGAACATCAGATCGCGACCAACATAGGTGGTGATCTTCAGTTCGTGCTCCTCAGCCATCTCCTT
>CAZSJP010000545.1:0-3824 GCA_964606675.1 uncultured bacterium | reverse complement strand
CCTCGGCTGTCCATTCTCGATCGATGTTCCCCACATGTACTCGCCGGCGTGCGGGCCGACCGACATGTAATCGTCCACGTGGTCGACAAGCACCCCGATGCGTTCGACGCTCTGCCGCGCCTCCTCTTCCGTGAAACCGATCGAAGTCTTACTGCCGGTGATGATGACGTCAGGCCCATCCGCCTGGCACACCTCGACGTCGCACTCGATGCCGCAGAACACGACGACGTTCCTCACGTCGTCCAGCCCGACGCGTTCGTGTACCTCCTGCCGGACGATCCTCGTTATGGTCTCACCGACACGGTCTTTCACGTTCACTCGGTCCATCGCAAACTCCTCCGGCTCGTCCTCCCGCAGTTGCGCGCGAAGTTTCCGGCGAGCGCGCTGAAGACGCCCCTTGACGGTCGTGGCGGGTAGCCCGAGGTATCGGGCCACGTCGGCGTAGGAGAAATCGTTCAGGTAGTAGACGAGCAGGGGCTCCCGGTACTTCTCCGGCAGCGCCTGCACCAGACCCGACAATTCGGCCTTTCGGCCGGCATGGGCGTGTCGGCCTGCCGACACGTGCGCGAGGGCTGCCTGACCTTCGTCTGTCTCGTCGGACACGAGCCGAGTCTTCCTCGATGCACGGACCGATCCCAACGCCCGCCTCGTCACGATCCGCCTGAGCCAGATGCCGAAGTACCGTGGGTCCCTCAACTGCGCGAGCTTGCAGTAGGCGGCGACAAACGCGTCCTGAACTACGTCCTCGGCGTCGTCTCGGCTGCGCACGCACGAGATGGCGGTGGCGAACGCGGCGTTCTGGTAGGCTTTGACCAGCTCGCCGAACGCAACGCGATCTCCCTTGCGAGAGCGACGAACCATCTCAACAGTGTCGACAGACTTACACGGACCCATCTATGGACCTCTTGCAGTGCCGAGCACGGCACCTTCGTTGACGTCTTCATTAGGTATAGAGGGCGAATCGTAGGTAATCGGAACCACCGTGGCTGCGGAAAGTATCTTACTGTCGTGGGCCCGGACGAGTCGGACGCCGTACAGTAGACGCGCAGCGCCTACTGTACGGCAATGACGGCCACGCCGTCATTGCGGCGAGCACGCCCCGACCTGTAACAGGGGCACGGCGCTGTTCGGTGCCATGTCCCTAGAATACTTGTGCACTCCAGTGCAGTCGCCACGCAGTGAGCAGCATCCTGCAGCCGTACGCGCAGTGGTTGCGAAGCGGCAACCGCCCCGCAGTGACCACGATTCAGCAAACACTCCGCAGTAGTCGCTTCGCGACTACTGCTAACGCAGTGACGGCTCTGCCGTCACTGCGCCGTCCAACCACCGTCCACGTATAGCGTCGCTCCGGTCATGTAGCTCGAAGCGTCCGAGGCGAGGAAGAGCGCCGGGCCGCGCAACTCCTCCGGATCGGCCCAGTGACCGAGCGGAATGCGTTCGACGAAGTAGTTGTAGACGTCCGGCTGCTCGAGGACGGCCTTGTTCATCTCGGTCATGAACGGCCCCGGAGCGATGGTGTTGACCGTAATGCCGTGTGGCGCAAGCTCTAGCGCGAGCGTCCGTGTTATCTGATGCACGGCGGCCTTTGAAGCCGAGTATGGCACTCGCTGGGCCATGCCGACGGTGCCCATGATCGACCCGATGTTGATGATTCGCCCGCTGCCCTGCTTCTTCATCTGGGGGATCGCGGCGCGGCAGCATATCATAAGGCCTGTCACGTTCGTGTCGATGATGGTTCGCCACTCGTCGACCTGGTATTCGTCGAAGGGGCGCCTGATGTTGACCCCGGCATTGTTGACGAGGATATCCAGCCTGCCGAAAGCGTCGAGAGTCTCCTGAATCATCCGGGCGACGTCGTCCTCGCTGGTGACGTCGGCTACGACCGGCAGCACCTGTCGGCCCGATTCGCGGCTCATCTTCTCGGCCACCGGACGAATGCCGTCGGCTTTGCGGCTGGTGATCGCCACGTTGGCTCCGGCGTCGAGCAGTGCCTGCGCCATGTCGGTGCCGAGGCCGCGGCTGGCCCCGGTCACGATCGCAACCTTGTCGTCGAGGCGAAACAGATCGAGCGTGTTCATTGGCTGACTCCAATCGCGTGTCGGGATGGTTCGGCGCCTGCACATCGGGATGCTGAAAACTAGTGTCGGGTTCGGCGCCCGGCAAGGCAGGGCAGAGCGCGCCAGATAGCGTGCCGGCAGCCAGGTGGTGGCGTGAGACGACCCATACTGAATTGGCTCGCGGCTTACGCGGTGATGAACCTGTGGACCGTCTGGCGCGTGTCGTCGGCCGTCGGTCTCGACGGGGCACCGCTCTGGTTGGCATTGGTCGGCGCCGGCGTCCTCGGAGCGTGCATGCCCATGACGCGGGCGGCAATAGTGCGCGACAGGCCCGTTGTGCGCCGAACGCTCTACTGGATCGGTGGGTTCCACGTCGCCTGGGTGATGTGGGGCATGATCGGCGTCGCGCTGGTCGATCTCGTCCGCCTGGCTTCTCTCGCGACGGGCGGGTGGCTCGGCTCTTGCGACACCATCGCACTCGGCCTCGGCGTGCCGATCTGTGTGGGCGCCATGACCGCGTACGGCTTCTGGCGAGCACGCCGCATCCCGCGCCCTCACAGGATAGAGTTGCGCGTCGATGGGCTGGATGAGGCGCTCGACGGCCTTACCATCGCTCAGCTTTCGGACATCCACGTGGGTCCGGCCTACGGCGCGCGGATGGTCGCGTCGCTGGTGGAGCGCGTCAACCGAGAGCGTCCGGACGTCGTCGTTCTGACGGGCGACATCGCCGATGGCGACATCGGCGACTTCATGCGCGGCGCGCATCCGCTGGCCAGAATCGAAGCGCGGCTAGGCGCGTACGCGGTCCTCGGGAACCACGACCACCACGCCGGGGCCACTCGGGTTGAAGAGGCGCTGCGCGAGGCTGGTATCGACGTGCTGAGGAACCAGTGGCGGGAGGTAACGCTGGGCCTTGCGGTGGCCGGTCTCGACGAGCGCCTGGGCGGCTTCGTCCGGCCCGATGGCGATCCGGCAGCGCAGGTGACGGCATCGATCGGCGAGGGCATGACGGTGCTGCTGCTGGCTCACAGGCCCGGTGTGTTCGATACGCCGGGTGCCGAGCGCGCCGCGCTTACGCTGGCTGGGCATACGCACGGAGGTCAGCTCTGGCCGTGGGCGGCAATGGTGCGGCGTCAGTGCGGGTACGTCTCGGGTTGCTACCGCGTGGGGTCGCGGTGGCTCTACGTCTCACGGGGCATCGGAACGTGGGGTCCTCCGGTGCGGTTGGGTGCTTGCCCCGAAGTGCCGGTACACGTGTTGCGCCGCACAGAAGGGTCACGTCCGATCGTCTGAATCGTGATCGCTCACTCATGGACGATGGGCGTGGTTCTCGGAATGCCTCCCGCATATATTTACCAGGTATGTCGACGGTAGACACGCCGCCGCGGGACACGGCGGGCGGGTTGCCGTTCTATTCACATTCCCGTGGCAAACCCCAGGGCGCGCTTGTGCGCCGACCGAGCGGAGGGATCCGTCATGTCGCTCCATGAAACGATCACCGGCACCAAGATCAGGCACCTCGGCCTGCCTCCTCCCCCGACGATCCAGTCATCGGCGGACGTGCGAGAGGCGATCGCGATATTGCGGCGCCCCGCCACGGCTTGCGTGCTCGTCCTGGAGGGCGAGAAGCTCGTCGGCATCCTGACGGTACGCGATCTTCTGTACAAGTTTGTCGGGCAGGAATCGGCGGCCGGGGCGAAGGCGCGAGACCTGATGACCCCGGACCCAGTGTGCGCCTCTCTGGACAACTCGCTAGACGAGGCCGTG
>CAZSJP010000544.1:0-3844 GCA_964606675.1 uncultured bacterium | reverse complement strand
TTCGACCGCGGCGACTCGATCCCCTCGCCACCTGAGTTCGCTAGCGAGAAGAAGATCAACCAGTTGCCGCTCCTTCCTACTATCGGCCTCGACCTGGAGTTCTGAGACATGAAGCGATTTCTTTGGTCAGCGTTTGTGGTGGGGGCAATCGGTCTGACGGTCGGATGTTTCCTCGACCCGCTGGACGTGGACCAGAACCGACGTCCGGAGGTGGTACTCCATGGGTTCCTTACGCCTGGAGCCCCAGTCGAGGTGCTCCTGAGATCGACGACGTCTCCCACCGAGTACTACTCATTCATGGACCTCGACCAGTTCGGTATCGACGGCGCTGTCGTCAGGATCACCGAGAACGGGACACCTTACGATCTGGCGCCAGGCACGAGGCGGGGTTCGTACAACGACCCGGCGTTGATCGCCAAGCCCGGGGCCAGGTACGACGTCGAGGTAACGTTCGAGGAGGGCCAGTTCGCGGATCGTCGCCTGACGGCCACCACCACGGTGCCGGAGCAGGTCCGCCATACCGACGTGATCTACCACAAGTCGCAGCCACGGCCCGTCTTGGGCGCGACGACGATCGAATCGTTCACTTTCCCGAAGACACTGGCGAATCCCGACTCCTTCCCGCCCGTAGGCGACGAGTACACGCCGTTCAGCCTCGTATGGGACCCCGCGGCCGGGGCCTCCGGGTACACGGTCGTTGTCTCGGCTGAAGACACGTCCGGCACGAGCCTGATGAGGAAGAGAGAATACAAGGACTGGGCAGACGGCGAGCTTAATGACCCGGCCGCGCGCCAGTACGTCGCCAACAGCGCCTGGTTCGTGATGAAGGACTCGACGAACGCCGACATCTACTGGATGATGTTCCATTACGAGGGGCCCACAAACGTGGTTCTGTTCGCCGCCGACGAGGCCTATTGGGAGTACTTCTGGACGAAACTCGTGGGCGCCGGGCAGAGCGGCGCCGATGCCGACGTGGGAGAAACCCAGAATGTCGAGGGCGGACTCGGCGTGTTCGGATCGTACACGGCAGACACGATTGCGACGCACATCAGTAACGCGTGGCGGCCGGATATGTACAGGGACGGCTTCCTCAGCGACTCCCAGAGGGCGAGAGTCGAGCGCTACGAAGCGAACCGCAGCCCGTAGCAGTCGTCGCCGGACGACGCGCGGAGGCAGGGCTTCGCAGAGGGCGGCCTTCAAGGACGCCCTTCTCGCATCCGTGCCGCCGAACTGCGTGCGTTTGCCCCATCCCTCCATCCGAATCGTCCCCACAATCGGCATCGGCCGCCACCCATCCCCGTCCGCGAGGCAGAATCTCGGCACCCGCTCCGCCAGGGGTACCGATGGGTCGGTACCGGCAAAAAAAGTTTGCGCGCGGCTCGGCGCGCCGGGGGTGGCGATCCGCGTGAAGGTCGACGCAGTCGGCGCTGCGGGCGGCCGCCGTTCGGCGCAAGCCGATCAGCGACCATGGGGTTGACCGTATTCCGCGCGACCGCCGTCGAGGCACCAGCCTCCGGATCAGTGATGGCCCGCACAAATATGCCACAATTATGCCGCAGTGAAGGCTTGACAGTGGCCCGCACGTACAATATCATTGGCTCGACGAGTTTTGCCTGAGGGGCGACATTCTGGAGGAAAGAACGATCCGATCAGACCTTGCGCGGAAGATGGCTGCGAACCGATCAACTCGGCTCATGTGACGCGCATACGGACGATATCTTCCCGGCGCGCAAGGCGTTGGGATTGCGTTTTCTGTGGCCAGCGGATGAAAGGAGTGGGTGAGGCACGATCTGAAGCGTAGAGAGCGTCTTTGATGACAGAGTCGTTGTACCTACTTTGACGCGCGCCGTCGTCGCGCGTTCCGTGGCGGGCCCAATTCCAGGTTCGCGGCGGCGTGGGACAGAAACAGCGATACTTTAGGGGAACGAGATCATGACGCAGAAGCTAATTCGCGCGAACAGCATTCTCGTGGCTGCGTTGTCGCTCTTGTTCGTAGACCCTGCCTCAGCCGCCGTGACCGGCAAAATCGCCGGCACATTGACCGACAGCGAGTCCGGCGGACCGCTTGTGGGTGCGGCAGTTGTCATTCAGGGCACGAACATTGGAACGACATCGGACGCCGACGGACAGTATTTCCTCCTCAACATCCCTCCGGGAACTCACTCGGTTGAGGCTCAATTCATCGGTTACAGGACCGTCGTGACGGAAGGCGTGCGTGTCAACATCGACCGCACGATCAACGTCAACTTCGCTCTTGAACCGGCTCCGGTGGCCGTCGAGGGTATCACGGTGGTCGCCCAGCGCGAGGTCGTACAGCTCGATGTTTCCGGATCGCAGGTGATCCTGGGAGCGGCGGCCTTGACCGCGGTACCGACCAAGAGCATGCAGGAAGCACTTGCGCTTGAGCCTGGTGTCGGCGTAACCGGCGCCATCCGCGGTGGCTCTCTCGACCAGACGCAGGTGATCGTCGATGGCCGCCTGGCGGTCGATGAGCGCACAAACAAGCCGGTGATGACTGTCAGCACTTCCGCTCTGGAAGAGGTGCAGGTTCTCACGGGCGGGTTCAATGCGGAGTACGGCAACGCTCGATCCGGTATCATCAACGTCGTTTCGAGGAGTGCCGTCAACCAGCCGATCTGGGTCAGTGCCAGCGCGCAGTATCTGCCCGCGCACGTGAAGTTCCGCGAGGATGACGAGCCGGCATTCGGCATCGATTCCTACGAGTGGAAGCACTACGGCACGGACGCTGCGCTCACCACGCCGCTGGTAGTGGATGGCGAGACGGTATTCGCGGGATGGACCGCGATCGCCGCCGACGCCGCGCAGAACCCGAACGGCCTCAGCCCTGCCGATCTCCTGAAGAAGTGGCAGTGGCAGCACCGCGTCGGCCCCGGAGTCCCGAACTCCATCGCCACCTACGGTGAAGATCCCGACTACGTCGTCGATGCCGCTGTTGGCGTTCCCGTGGGCGACATGCTCGGCGTGGTTGTCTCGCTTCGCAAGGAGTTCACCCCGTATGCCACGCCACAGTTCGTGGACGCCTACGAGGATCAGCAGATCGACCTCAGGCTGAACATCAGGCCGACCGATGAACTTCGCGTCGATCTCGGTGTGATGCTGGGCGGCGAGAAGGGCTTGGGAGTTACGACCGGAGACCTCGGCAACGCGCTCGGATCGAGGGTCTACCGCGACTTCGGTCAGAGCATCAACTTCCTCAGTTCATACGCCAAGTACGGCTTGTACGGTCAGATGAAGGCAGAGATCGTACGCGCCGGGGTCTCGGCGCAGGCGACCTACACGCTTGACAAGAAGAGCTACGTCGCCGGCGGACTCACGTACAACACGATCGAGTACGAAGTCGGCCCGGGCACCCGTGTCGAAGACGCGACTCAGAGCCTCCGCCTCACCTCGGGCTCTGGCGAGACGCTCGACGCGATACCGTTCGGCTACCTCGGTACCGATCGCTCCGACGACACCTGGATGAGCTACACGTTGGCCGGCCAGGGCAGGGCGCGCGATTCGTCCGACTGGAACAGCATCGGTGTGAACGCATCGTACGTGAACCAGATCAGCGCGAACCATCGGCTCCAGGCTGGTCTCGAGGGCGTGTTCATTACCCTCAACCAGTTCGCCGGCGAGGCGAGCAAGACCGGATTCAGCTTCCAGAAGTGGGAAGCCGACCCGAGTCGTATGGGGCTCTACGTCCAGGACAAGATCGAGTACGAAGGCATGATAGCTAACGTAGGCCTTCGTGCCGATTACTACGCGTCGAACGGCACGCTGTTGGAGCCGGACGACCTGTACACGAATATCTACGATCACAGTGAATGGGGCGACGTCGGCA
>CAZSJP010000543.1:0-3851 GCA_964606675.1 uncultured bacterium | reverse complement strand
TCATCAACTTCCTCAGCTTGGGTGGTGACAACGTCATGACATTCCACATCTAGGCGATGAAGTCGGCGGCTCGCTGATGCACCCATGCGATCTTCGGACCCTCTCTTGCGCACGCACAGTGGCCCTTGGACTCAGCTATGGTATCTGAGGAATCCCCACGAAGGACTAACATCAGGCGCCGCTACGGTGCAGACGCGGAGATAGTCCTGTACCACGGCGACGCCAACGACTTCATCCGCACCATACCAGATAGCTCCGTGGGGCTGGTCATAACGTCGCCGCCATACAATATCGGCAAAGAGTACGAGCGCCGAATCGGTCTTGATGAGTACATCGACGCTCAGACGGATATCATCGCCGAGCTATGTCGGGTGCTTCGACAGGATGCCAGCATTTGCTGGCAGGTCGGCAACTTCGTCGAAAAGGGAGAAGTGTTCCCTCTAGACATTATCTACTATGACGTGTTCAAGAAGCTGGGTCTTTCACTCCGCAACAGGATCGTCTGGTTCTACCGTCACGGTCTGCACGCTACGAAGAGGTTCTCGGGGCGCTACGAGACGATCCTTTGGTTCACGAAGGGCGACGATTACGTCTTCAATCTGGATTCGGTCCGGGTGCCCTCGCTGTATCCGGGCAAACGCCACTACAGAGGCTCGAAAAAGGGCCAGCCGTCTGGGAACCCCAACGGGAAGAACCCATCGGACATCTGGGAGATCGTGAAGCAGGATTGGGAGTCTGGCGTATGGGACATACCAAACGTCAAGGCGAATCACCCAGAGAAGACCGTACAACCGTGTCAATTCCCCGTCGAGTTGGTCGAAAGGTGCGTACTGGCGTTGACCAATGAGAACGATTGGGTCCTCGATCCCTTCGCTGGCGTGGGATCATCCCTGATCGGCGCGGTCAAGCACGGCCGGCGCGCGATGGGCAGCGAGAAAGAGAGCGAGTACCGCCACATCGCCGTTGACCGCCTCCGTTCCCTGCGGAGGGGTGATCTCAAGCTGCGGCCGTTGGGCAAACGCGTCCACAGACCCAAGGGCACTGAGAGGGTAGCCAGGATTCCAGACGAGTGGAAGACTGACTGACTCCCCCAGGCCGCTCTCTACACGCTCACGGCCGTCAGCCTGCCGTCCTCGACGCGGATCAGCTGCGCCCGCATCAGCGACTCGAACGAATCCCAATACACGTACAGCACCAGATCCGGCTCCACTTCCGCCATTCCGCCCATCACCCAGATGGCCGAGTCGATCATCGTGCCCGCGTCCCAGGTCACGCCGTCGTCCCAACTGGCATGCACCGCGCAGCCGGGCAGCCTGTGCGCCACCAACAGCACGCCGGACGACGTGCGCAGCATGTTCGAAGTCGCGTACCCGGGGAACGGTCCGCGCATGCATGGCGTCCACGTGCGCCCCGAGTCGTCCGACCGCGTCTCCCACATCCATGGCGAGTAGATCGGCCGGATAAGCGCGATCAGGCGACCGTCGGCGACTTCGGCCGAGCAGACCTCCGTCAGGTCGAGGCTGCCACCGACCAGGTTGCCTTCCCCGTCGTCGGTGCCGTCCAGATTCACCCACGGCGACCACGTGCGCCCATTGTCTTCCGAGCGGCATGTGAACGCTTGGCAGTGATGCGACCCCCACATCAGTATATGTGCCGCCGGCAACGACGAATCGTGGCCGCCGTAGCCGATTAGCACCACCGATCCGTCAGAGCAGTTCTGCATAGGCCCGGCGTGGACCCGCGGCAATCCCTCGGGCGTTGGCGGTAGCTCTATGGCCTCCGGTGTGCCCCACGTGTCGCCGTCGTCGGTCGTCTCCGAGATGGCGCAAACGTCTTCGCCCGTGATCAGCATCCTGAGCTTGCCGTCCGGGAACACGTGGACGACTCCCCAGCCTTCCCAGTCGCCGACTTTGATCCCGCTCACCGGATTCGGCTTCGACCATGTCCGCCCACCGTCCGACGAGCGTGTCGTCAACTGCGTCACCGCGCCGGTGAAAGCGCCTTCCATCACGGTGTAGTTCAGCAAGAGATCGCCGCCAGGAGTCTTCACGATGCCCGCTGGGCGCTGCCACTTGCCGTATTCGGTGTCCGGGCACGGGTTGAACCACGTCTTCGCCGGCGATGGTGCCGCGTCGAAGGATGGAACGGCGTCCTCACCGTCGATGCAGACGTTCCTGATCTCGCCGGATGCGAACAGATAGGCCCCGACGGCGCCCGGCTCGCCCAGAGCCGGATCGGCGACGCTGAAAGTGCCGACACCGTCGATCGTGACCGCCAGGTGCCCGTTGCTGACGGTGGCGTCGATATCGTGCCAGAGGCGGTTCGTGCTCGGCACGCGACGGACGAGGTCCATGCTGATCGTGCGGAGCCAGCCATCGCCCTCCATGCGCGAGACAGCGGCCCAGAAGTGCTGCGCACGGTATGCCTGCCCGCATTCCGGGAAGTGCAGCACCGTGAAGTTGTTAGCGTCCCTAGCGCCGAATATCAGCCCGGCGTCGGTGTGCCCACCGAGGCGCACCTGGAAACGGGCTCGGAACTCGCCGTAGCCGGTCGTTGGGCAGAACGCGTAGTGGTGCCCCTGGATGGCGTCGCCATCCTGGCGTCTCAGTTCATCGGGGACCGAGAGCGCGTCCTCCGGCCCGTTCTGCCACGCGCCGTTGTAGAACGTCCACGAGTCATCGATTCGCAGTGGGTTCATCGGTTGCCTCCTGTGATGGGCTGAGTCGTCCGCAATGGTGTTGCCGTTTTCGATGTACCTCCCGCGAAGATAGAGACTCGGGCGACGTGGAGCCACCGTCGTCCGCTTCGCGGACGTTAGGAGTTCCCGTGGGGAACTCCGAGGGCGCTTGATGCAACAAGGTCGGCTGCTGCTACGCAGTAATGCGCAGGGGCGACCGACTGGTCGCCCCTCTTGTACCTGCCGAGTTCGTGCGAACGCGAGCCTTGCTCGCGTTCGTTGGCGAGTCGCCGAGCTCTGCGAGTTCGACGACTCGCCGCGGCATGCAGATGGCCTTACCTAGCCAGGTCCGCTACCTCAGCAGCGTAATCCGCTGCGTAACTGTCTGTGTCGGCGTTTCGAGCCGCACGAGATAGATTCCCGTCGCGACTTTGCGACCGACTGCGTCCGTGCTGTTCCACGTGGCGGTGAACGTGCCCGGCTGGTGCTCTTTCGTGTCGACCAGCTTCCTCACGAGCTGGCCCGTAACGTTGTAGATGCCCAGGCTGATCGCCGTACGCTCATCAACCCGATACGTCAGCGCCGTGCTCGGGTTGAACGGGTTCGGATCGGCCGACAGCAGCGGCACCGCAGGCCCGTTGGGTGCTTCTTCGGCATCTCTGGTTGGGTGGAGCGAGAAGCCCTGCCGTATGGCATGGCCTTTCAGGATCATCACCTCATCGGTGTCTTCGCCGTAAGACAGAAGCCATGCGATCGCATCGTCGCGTGCGCTGGCGCTGTCCGCCCGCGCCGCCTGAAGGGCCGCATTGAGCCACCCACGGCGCTGCTCCGCCTCGGTCAGGGACGTGTCTTCCGCCACCGCTCGGTAGGCGACTACCGCGCCGGCAAGATCGCCGAGGGCTCGGTGATGTTCTCCGGCATCGACGTCAAGGCGGCGACCGAAGACCAGATGCGGGACTTGCGCGGCCGCGAAGTCTCGATGATCTTCCAGAACCCCCGCGCCGCGCTGAACCCGATCCGGAAAGTCGGCGACCAGATCGAGGACGTGCTGCGCACCCATGTGCAGCAGGCCCAGGTCGCCGATCACGGCGAGAAGGCGATCGAGGCGCTGGAGCAGGTCAAGATCGCCCGCCCGCGCGAGCGCTACCACGCCTATCCGTTCGAGCTCTCGGGC
>CAZSJP010000542.1:0-3858 GCA_964606675.1 uncultured bacterium | reverse complement strand
GTAGAATCCCCCGCCCATTCCGAGGCGATTCCCACGTCGGTCGAACGCGACACCGGGAACGATCATCAGGCCGGCTTCTGCCGCGTCGGCCGGCTGGCCGGCGGCCGGCTCAAGCGTGCCAAATGCGGTCTCGCGGAGGTCGTCCATGCTGCGCAGCCGGACTGCGGCCATCTCCCACCGCCGGACGTCGACGCGCGGCACGAGCACCGCGCGGTCGCTCTCCAGGCACCACTCGATGAGCCGCGTGGTACGGATTTCCCCAGGCAACGCTCCAACGTACGTGTGGACCGTACTGGCATCCCGCCACTCGTCGAGGGCTTGGAGACGTTCCCAGATCGCGTTCGACGTGGCGTCGAGCTGCTCCTCGTCGGCTGCTTGCCTCAGGGAGACCATCCGAGTCCGCATGCCGCTCTTGGACGTCACCAACAATCGCTCCGTGGTTGCTCGCTGAGGTCTGTGCCCGTCGTCATACGTGGCAGATGGTACTGAGGTGTGATCGGAGGGGGGAGTTCCGCTCGCAGAAGGGGCGGCTCCCGACTGGACGACGTTCGGGAGCCGGCAGGCGCGCCGCCTGTGTGAAGATGGATGCTGCGCCGGGCCGATCTGCCGGCGAGGCTACGCTCGAAGTGACTGGCAGAAGCTTCGCTTCTGCCAAGGTAGTGGCTCCGCCATTACCAAGAGTAGCGCAGATCCACCATCGCAGACAGTCGGTTGTAGGCGTAGTCGGGGTCGTCCGACCACTGCTGTCGCTCGCCGACGTCCACCGACCATTTGATCGGGCGGTTCGCGAGCGTCCAGGGCACTGCGCCTTCCAAGATGACGCCGCCGTTGACCCTCGTGTCCAGCCGACGGCTGTCGTATCCATCCGACGAGACATACGTGTCGCTGACGCACCGCGAGCCGATGTAGGTCCGCAACGTCATGCCGAACGGGATCAGACGGCTTAGCTGTGCTCTGCCGCCAACGCCGGAACTCGCGAGCGGATCGTCCAAGACCTGGTAGTAGTCGTCGCGCCACCGGTTCTGCCCCGAGCCGATTCTACCCCAGCCGCTCAGCTGAAGGCCGGTGACGTCGTCGATGCCTTGCCCGAGCACGAAACCGAGCCTCGTGAGGCTGCTGGTCGCGCCTGTGCCGGCGTAGTCGTCGTCGAGCGTGGTGGTCGTGTAGATGCGCGCCGAGAAGCGAGCGTTCAGACGCAAACTCGTGCGGGTCGGCCACGCGAAACGCGTACCAAGCGACAGGGCGAGCTGGCGATAGTCGAACTCGGGACTGTTGGCGTAGCTGCGCGAGTCGATCTGCAGCCGACCGGTGAAGGGTTGCGAACCGATCTCGGTGCGGACGGACACGTAGGGGGATATTTGGCGATGGTCGTATGCCTCGTAGACCGGGCTGTTCCAGCTTCCGCTCGCGAGGGCACCGATTCGGACCTTCTGTCCGCCCAACGTAACGAACGAGTACGACGCGCCAACCTTGTGGTCCTGCGCCCGCCAATCTGACGTGGGGCTGAAAGCGTACGCGCTGCCGGTGTATTCGAGGCCGAACTTCGCGTCGTTCAGTGGTGTCTGCCAGCGCGTGCCGATCTGCGTCCATCCGAGGGCTTGGGCGTCGGTCTCGGCCATGCCGACGGGGTTGCTGTCGAAGCCGCCGCCTGTGTTGACGAACCAGGTGAGCGGTCGGTCCGCGCCGGCTGCCGGAGTCGCCGCGACCGAGAGGGTCGCGAGCAGCGCCAACTGGAGCGCAGTGCGCGTGCCTGAGGAAACAACGGCGCCGACGACACCTGTGAGGTTGCGCGGCTTTCGCGCCTGATGCTGTCTGCGGCCAGTGAGTTTCACGATTTCACCCCATGGGGAAAGCCGGGGCGCGGTCAGGCCGCGCCCCGACGGTGTGTACGACTCGACTTACCTGCCGTGACGACGGCGCATCCCGCGTCGCCCGCCATGCTTCGGCGGCGGCGGCATTTCGACACCCCACTCGGCGTGCTTCGCCTCGATGGCGGCGCCGATCTCTTCACGCGTCTTGCCGTCGGACTTCATCGCCTCGACAAGGGCGCCGACCTCTGCTCTCTGCTCTTCGGTCAGCCGGTTCCCAGCGACGGGATGCCTGCCACGCGGCCCACCGGGTCCGCCAAGCATCACCACACCCCACTCGGCGTGCTTCGCCTCGACAGCGGCACGGATATCTTCACGCGTCTTGCCTTCGGCTTCCATCGCATCGACGAGCGCCTTGACCTCGGTTCTCTGCTCTTCGGTCAGCCGATTCCCCGCCGCGAACTGCTGGAATGTCTCGCCCCAGTTCTCCGGCAATGTCACGCCGTACTCCTGGAGCTTCACACCGACCGCCGCGTGGATGTCCTCGCGAGTCGCTTCGCCCTCTTTGAGTTCTGCGACGAGCGCGTCTAGCTCTGTCCTCTGCTCTTCCGTAAGGCCAGCGCGCACGGTCTCCATCTGCTCGCGCCTGGTTGTGTGGAATGCCCCGCGAAGGCCACGGTTGTGCATCCTGTGGCGGCGAGCCACTCCGTCGCCGATTCCGTCACCATCCGCGTCGACGAACTCGGTTTGCGGCGCGGCGGTGGTTTCGTCCGCGTCGTCTTCGGCGTGGGCGACCCCTCCGGCAAACAGCGCGATTGTGAATGCGCCTAGCAAGCTGCTGATGATGGTTTGGCGTTTCATCTGTCTTTCTCCTTGTCGGTCTGCTGTGTCTCGCCGATGGCCGATCGGCTTGTCTGGTCGGAGCAACGTTCCATCGTGCTTCCGGCCCACTTTACCGCAACGGCCGTGCCAGGAACTGCCGATTCGGCGCATCATACAGCATAAGACGGTAGCAAGACATCAGGTTACGCTCGGACCGGTCGACCGGACGGAAATCGCCCCGCCGCAACGGGCGCACGCATGTCCCGAGCGCGGCACGCCCCACCGATGCCCATGGACACGACCATCGACCGGCTCGATGCGAGTGTACGGAACGGTACACCTATCCGGTACGCGGCGCTTCACACCCACGGCTTGAGCCACAACGAAAGCCGGCCAGGATCGCAGAAGCGGTCCCGACCGGGCAATTCGTCGGTTGGATGGCTGACTCGTCCGCTACGCCGTGACCTCGGCGTCCTTGACGACCGTATCGGCGGAGTCCGAATCGCCGTTGCTGTCGGCCGGTCCGAATCTGGCGTACAGCGCCTTCAGCCGGTGAGCGAACGCTTCCCAGATTGTGTACGTCACCGGCACCGCGATCAGTGTCGTCACGGCCGAGACCATCAGGCCGCCCATGACGGCGCGAGCGAGCGGCGCCCACGTCTCGCCGGACTCGCCCGTTCCCATCGCCAGCGGCAGCATACCCATAGTGGTCGTGAGGGCCGTCATCAGCACCGGCCGCATTCTTGTTCGCCCTGCGGCCGCCGCCGCTTCGAACAGGCCCATGTTCTCATTGCGGCGCAACTGGTTCGTGTAGTCGACCAGGACGATCCCGTTATTGACGACTATCCCCACCAAGACCAGCATGCCGATCAGCGCCATCAGGCTCAGCGACGTGTCCGTGACGAACAGCGCCAGCGCGACGCCGATGAACGACAGCGGTATCGTGACCATCACCGTCACCGGGTCCGCCAGAGACTCGAACTGGCTCGCCATAATCATGTAGACCAGCAGCACCCCGGCGATGATAGCTATCATCATGAACTTCGAGGACTCGGCCTGATCTTGCGCCGCGCCGCCGATCTCGATGGCGATGTCGGGCGGGATGTGCATGTTGGCCAACACCTCGTCGACCCCCTCCATCACAGTGCCCAGGTCCTGCCCGGATACGTTGGCCACGACGTTTACCATGCGCGTCTGGTCCTCACGCGAGACTGCCGCCGGCTCCGCC
>CAZSJP010000541.1:0-3858 GCA_964606675.1 uncultured bacterium | reverse complement strand
GCCGCTTGAGGCGATGAAGCAGATGGACGAATGGCAGAAGCGGCTCCGAGATGAAGAAGGGTCCGCCTAGCGAAACCGGGCGGCTTCGGCTTGACGGGTCGCCCGGACGACGGCAAATTCCAGGTGGCTTCCGGGGGGCGAGAGAATCTGTCACTCGCTACACAGGAGAGAGCAATGGTAGGGGAAAAGCTGCTGGCCGCGGGCATTATCACGCAGGACCAGCTCGATCAGGCCCTCGCGGCATCCAAAGAGAGCGGCGAGCGCGTCGGCGACGCTATCGTGACCCTGGGCTTCGCCACGAAGGATCAGGTCGAGGCGGCTCTGGCGTAATTTATGGCCGGGACGGTGTTGATTGTAGATGACGACCCGGACATGCTGGACCTTTTCGTCGCCATTCTCGAGCCCGAGGGCTACCGGACATCCGTGGCATCGGGCGTAGAGCGTGCCCTGACCGCCGATCGGTCTCTCGGTGGCACCCAGGGGCCCGCGGTGATCCTGGTCGATGCAGGGCTATGCCCCGACGACGTTGGCTCCCTCGGCGAGGCCCTGTCCGAACGCTGGCCCGACTCGTCGGTCACGTACCTGGTCGACGCATCGGACGACGGGGTGCGTCGGCAGGTCGAGCGTCGACGGCTGAGGCATTTCGTCCGGCCGTTCCAGATCGAGAACTTACGCTACCTGGTGGGCGACGTGGTGCGTCGGCGAGCCGGTGCGGAGCGGTAGAATATGGGCGACGCAGAGCGGCGCATTCGCGTACTTCCGGACCAGTTGGCCAACCTGATCGCCGCGGGCGAGGTGGTAGAGCGGCCGTCGGCCGTCGTCAAGGAGTTGGTCGAGAACGCGCTCGACGCCGGTGCGTCTTCCGTATCGGTGGAGATGATCGCCGGCGGCCGGCGACTGGTTCAGGTGAGCGACGACGGCACCGGCATGGGGGCCGACGACGCGGTGATGGCGCTGGAAAGACACGCTACGTCGAAGGTCGCCGAGCGCGACGACCTGCTCGACATCGCCTCGTACGGTTTCCGTGGCGAGGCATTGCCGAGCATAGCAGCCGTGAGCAGGCTTCAGCTTCAGACGTGCTCCGACGACGGTGGCGTAGGGTCGGAGGTCGCCATCGATGGCGGACAGTTGCGGTCCGTGAAGGACGTGGCACGAGCGCGTGGCACGACCGTGGCGGTTCGAGACCTGTTCTACAACACGCCCGCCCGCAGGAAGTTCTTGCGCACCGATGCGACCGAACTGCGCCATGCGACGCGTGCGCTGACAGGGCTTGCCCTGGGATCGCCGCAACTCGGTTTCAAGCTGACGCACGGCGCTCGGCAGCTCATGGAGTGCCGCGCGGCAAACTCGTGGCAGGAGCGCGTGCGCAACCTGTTCGGGCCGGAAATGGAACTGCGAGGCGTGGCCGCCGACGAACAACTTGCCGGTTCGCGGATCTACGGTCTGCTGGGGCGCCCAGGCGACGCCGGCGGAGGTTTCTCCGAGCAATACCTGATCGTCAACGGCCGCGCCATCCAGTCGCGAGCGCTCAGACGAGCTATCATGGATGGCTACGAATCGACGATCGAGAGCGGCAAGCTGCCGTTCTTCATTCTCTTCCTGGACCTCGACCCGGCCGAAGTCGACGTGAACGTGCATCCTCAGAAGCGGGAAGTGCGTTTCCGAGACGAGCGGGCGATGTACCGCTTCGTGATGGAATCGGTGCGCCAATCGTTTGCCGGTCAAGGACTTCCACCTGCCGCGGCAAAACCGTCCACACTTCCGATCGCGGAGCGGCGGCCCGACGGGGCGCCCGCGCAACCGGCCGGCGTCCCACACTTCTGGCGCGACGCCGAACGAGCTGTCGCCGGTAGGATCGCGGACGGGAAGGGCACATACAGAGCCGAACCCGGTCGCAACCGGAGCGCCGAGGCGCCCATGCCGGCCGAAGGCTCGGGCAACGCGGAAGAGCCGGATCAACCGTCGCAGATGAGCCTGCATCTCGTGAGCCGCGCCGACGAGGAGAAGGGCACCGTCATTGCGGGCGGTCCCGATCTCAGCGAGGCCGGCAGCGGCCTCTGGCAGTTCCAGCAGCGATACATATTCGTCAGCACGCAGGACGGGCTCTGGATCATCGATCAGCACGTAGCGCACGAGCGCATCCTGTACGAAGAGACCATGTCGGCCATGGCCGGAGAGCCGCCTGCGTCTCAGCGGCTGCTTCTGCCTCTGACGTTGGAACTGTCGCCGGAGCAGAACTCCACGTTCGAGGAGATCGAGCCGATCCTGGAATCGATGGGATTCGGTGTGCAGAAACTGAGCGGACGCAGCATCATCGTGGACGCGTATCCCGGCTCGGCTGAGTGCTGGGACGATGGTCAACTGCTTCGCCGGCTGGTAGACGACATCGCCGAATCCGGAACCGACAGAACCGGCATCAAAGAGCGAATGGCCACGTCGTACTCGTGTCACGCGGCGATCAAGGCCGGCGACATGCTTGACTCGCGGAAGATGCACTGGCTGATAGAGCGGCTGTTCGCCTCCTCGATGCCGTATGTGTGCCCTCACGGGCGGCCGACGATCGTGAAGATAGCAGTCGAGGAGTTCGATCACCGGTTCGGACGGACCTGAGAGTCGACCCTCGCCGAAGGCGTGAAAGGCCCCACTGGACCCATGAAGAGCGTCTTGTTCGTGTGTACCGGCAACACGTGTCGCAGCCCGATGGCAGCAGGGATATTCACGAGACTGCTCGCCGAGAACGGTGTCTCCGGCATCAGGGCCAAGTCGGCGGGCACCGGGGCCATCGACGGCATCGGCGCGACGCCGCAGGCCGTGTCGGTCGCCAGAGAGAACGGCATCAACATACGTTCGCACAAGTCGAGGCGCCTCACGGCGGGCATCGCCGAGACGTCGACGGTCATTGTGACCGTCACTGCCAGGCATTGGTACGACGCGATCGAGATGGCTCCCAGGAGGAAGGTTGTCGTACTGACGCAGATCGGGGAACCCGATGGCACCGAAGGCAGAGACATACCCGACCCCTACGGAGAGTCGGTCGACGAGTATCGCCGCGTATTCGACTCGCTTGAAACGGAATTGGCCAACCGCTTCGAGAGCCTGGTGGAGATGACGCGTGAGCTGAGCTCGAAGAAGTGAGGGCAGCCGGCGCACCGTTTGCAGCGGCATTGGCGGCCCTACTTCTCTTTGTCCTGCCGTCGCCCGCTATGCCCGACTCGGCTCAAGCGTGGCCCTTCGGCCCCGGTGAGACTCTGTCTTACGACCTGCGGTGGGAGTTCATCCGCGGCGGCACGGCCACGATGAGCGTCGCGCCTGTTGCAGGCGACCCCGCGTTGTGGCGGATCAGCAGCCTGGCACGCTCTACCGGGTTCGTGGACGTCTTCTACACGGTCCGGGACACACTGGTGGCGACGATAGACCGGCACACACTATGGCCCGTCAGGTTCGAGAAGCGCCAGCACGAAGGGTGGTACCACCGGGACAGCACGTACGTCTTCGATCAAGGGCGCTACATCCAGCGCAACGGCGGAGGCTTCGCGTGCTCCACGAGAGTGCATGACATTCTGTCGGTACTCTATCGCGCCCGGACATGCACACTCGAAGTCGGCCGGACGGTAGACTTGTCCGTATACGAAGGCGGCAAGCTCTACACTGCTCGCGTCAACGTTATCAGACGGGAGACGGTCAGCGTGCCGGCCGGCACGTTCGATTGCGTCGTAGCCGAGCCTCTGCTGCGGTCGGAGGCGATCTTCAAGCAGAAGGGAAGGCTGTGGGTATGGTTCACAGACGATTTCCGACGCATACCCGTGCTGATGAAGAGCGCGGTGCCCGTCGGCAGCATACTCGCCGAACTTACGGCCT
>CAZSJP010000540.1:0-3870 GCA_964606675.1 uncultured bacterium | reverse complement strand
CGCCGTCAGCGTCTGCACGTTCAACCAGGCCCAGGCCGAGCCGACAATCGCGGCGCTCGAGGCGGGCAAGCACGTGCTGTGCGAAAAGCCCATGGCTGCGACCTTGGACGACGCCGTCGCCATGACGAAGGCGACCCAGAAAGCTGACGGCTTGCTGATGATCGCCATCCACAGTCGCTACAGCGGCCAGCAGATGGCCGCGAAGCGAGTGATGGAATCGGGCGTCCTCGGGCCGATCTACTACGGCGAGACAGTTTCATCCCGCAGGCGCGGAGCCGGTGGCGGCACGTTCCAGACTCGGAAGACGTCGGGCGGTGGAGCAATCGTAGATATCGGCGTGTACGAACTCGATACCGCGATGGACCTCTTGGGGCACCCGAACCCGGTCAGGGTCAGCGGCACGACCACGCTCAGCGTGTGCAACGACCCGTCGTCGAAGGTGGTCGGCACGCCGAGTTTCGCAGGATGGGACCCCGAAGTCATCGACGTGGAGGAGTTCGGCTCGGCGTGGGTCCGTTTCGACAACGGCATGGTGTTGCTGTTCAAGATATCCTGGGCGATCCACGGCAACACGCTCGGACGGTCGTTCTACCTTGGCGAGAAGGCGGGCATGGCGCTCGACCCGCTGGAGGTCTATACCGACATGTTCGGGTCGATGGTCGACATCGTCCCTCAGAGCATCCCCGAGCCGGAGGACCGCTTCGTCGTGCAGACTCGGTCGTTCCTCGAAGCCGTGAGGGGCGGCGGGCCATCGCCGATCCCTCCCGAGCAGGTCATTAAGACGAATCTCATTATGGACGGTATCTACCGCTCGAACGAGTGCGGCTGCGAGGTGGCCGTCGTGCCCTGGCGGGCACGTTGGGAGATTCCTGCGGAATCCCCGGTCGCATTGGTGCATCGTGCTCTGCCCGTGGGTGTCAGCGGGAATGCGGACGGACCCGAAGGGGTCGAGCATCCGCCAAAGAACGTGAGCATGGTGAGCGTTCGAAAGGTTGCGGCGCCGGTTCGACAGAACTAGATTATTGCCGAGAAGTGGATCGTCGCGAGGGAGCGTGACGCCACAGTGGCCCGTGACCGAGGCGTTGTGCTACGCGTGGAGGAACGTCGCTATGCACTGCCGAACCGTGCTTGTGCCACTCGCCGCCGTGTGTTGGATGGCTTCGGCTGCATCCCCACAGACGACCGTCGGAGGGACGATCGCCACCACCAACTGGACCGCAGCCAACAGCCCGTATCGCGTCACGGACGCCATCACGGTGCCCGCGGGCGACACGCTAACCGTCGAGGCGGGCGTCGACGTGCTGTTCGATGCCGACGTGAAGTTCGTCGTGGAGGGCGCACTCCATGCCGCTGGGACAGAGACCGACAGCATCCGTTTCGTCAAGGGCACAGCGGCAGAATGGGGAGGGATACGCATCACCGAGGGTGCCTCGCGCGTGCTCCTCTACGCACGTATCAGCGACGGCTCGTCCACGTTCGGAGGCGCGCTCAACGTCGTGGGCGCCACCGTGACACTCACGAACTGCACGATCAGCGGCAATACGGCTTCCGTGAACGGCGGCGGAATTTCGGTCGGCGCCGGGGCCGAAGCTACCCTTGCCAACTGCATGATCGCCGGCAATGCGGCTTCGTGGGGTGGGGCGGAATCTACGTCACGGGTGCTACGGCCACGCTCGCCAACTGCGCGCTGAGCGGCAACACGGCCACGAGCATCGGCGGGGGACTGTACGCCCGCTACCGTGGCGCCACATCACTAACCAACTGCACTATCGGCGGCAACACGGCGGCGACCCGAGGCGGCGGAGTCTGCATCTCCGTTTCGGCCGCGACGCTGACGGACTGTGAGATTGGCGGCAACCGGGCGCCGAAGAGCGGAGGGATGTGGATCTACTTCGCGACCGCGACGATGGTGGACTGTACCATCGCCGACAACGTGGCGACGACGTATACTGGTGGTGGTCTGAGTGCCAGTAGCGGCTCCGCCACGACTCTTGCCAACTGTAGGATCAGCTACAACGCCGCTTCCACCGCCGGTGGCGGGCTTCACGTTGCTAGTTCGACCACGACGCTGACGAATTGCACGATCGCGGGTAACGTGGCCACGACCAACGGTGGCGGACTGAGCGCCACCGATGGAGCCGCCACTCTCACGGATTGCACGATCAGCGAGAACGCTGCTTCCTCCGCCGGTGGCGGGCTTCACGTCGCGAGCTCGACGACGACGCTGACGAATTGCACGATCGCGGGTAACGTGGCCACGACCAACGGCGGCGGACTGAGCGCCGGCGGCGGAGCCGCTACTCTCACGAATTGCAGGATCAGCGGCAACACGGCTTCCTCCGCAGGTGGCGGGCTTCACATCGCCGGCTCGATCACCAGACTGACGAACTGCACGGTCGCCGGCAATGCGGCGGCCGACGGCCGCGGCCTCTGCGCCGATGCCGGGGCCACTGTCGAGCTGACGAACTGCATCCTGTGGGGCGACGCCCCGGGCGAGCTTACCCTCTCAACGAACAGCAGAGCCACCGCAACCTACTCGGACATCGCGGGAGATGCGATCTGGCCGGGCGCCGGCAACCTGAACGTCGATCCGATGTTCGTCGACGCCAACAGCGCAGACTACGGCCTGCAGCCCGGCTCGCCATGCGTCGATACCGGCGACCCATATCACTTCCTGGATTCGGACTTGACGCGCTCCGACATGGGCCATACAGGCGGCCGCGGCCCCGCGCCCGACATACCGCACATTGTGGTCGGCGAAGCATCGCTGTTTCCTTCGAACTTCCTGGCGGATACATTGCGCATCCTCAACATCGGGATGGCGGATCTTGTCGTCTCCAATATCGCCCTGCCTCTCATCTTCAGTACCGAAATGGGGTTTCCACAGACCGTCGCATCCGGCGCCGTGCTGATGGTGCCGATCTATTGTGGCGTGCTCGGGAACGAGGTCTACCTTGGGCGCGTGTTCCACAACGATGCTTTCCAACCTGTGCTGCACCTCGCGCTATACGCCCCTCAAGACACGCCGGTGTCGGGGACCATCGCCACGACGACGTGGGAAGCCGGCCGCAGTCCGTACCGAGTTGTGGGTGGCATCACGGTCCCGGAAGGCGACACGCTCACGATGGAGCCAGGCGTCGACGTAGTGTTCGATGCCGACGTACAGCTGATGGTACACGGCACGCTCATCGCGGTCGGCACGGAATCGGACAGCATACGGTTCACCAAGGGAACGGCTGGGAGATGGGGCGGGATCTCCTTAGCCGACCACGGACGAGCCGAACTTGCTTATGTGCGGGTGGGCACCCCGTCCGCCGAGAGAACGCCGGCATCGGGATCCGGTGTCCGGGATGGCGGCGTGTTCTTGAATCCCGGTGCGTTTCTCAACATGTCGCATAGTGTCATCACCGGTTGCCAAGGCGGTGGACTGATGGTGCTCACTGACGGGAGGGGGGGGGCACGTCTGGAGTACTGTTGGATCGACAACAATGGCGGCGGCGCTGGAGGAGGGCTCTACAGTGACAACGTCATACTCTCACACTGTGTGTTGAGCCGCAACTCGGCCATCGAGGGCGGTGGGTTCTACAGCTTCCAGGCCCCTACCACGCTGACGAACTGCACTATAGTCGGCAATTCCGGTGACGGAGGCGCGTGGAGCGTCAACTATCGCGGGTGGCCGAACAATTCGGCAACGGTGCTAAATAACTGCATCTTGTGGGACAACGGCAGCAAGCCGTTCAAGTTGCGCGACTATACGTATGACCATGGCTCCTCCGATCCCAAGGAGTACTCGATAGCCTACACCTGGGGCTATCTGCGCGCCTCGAGCACCCCAGACCCGATGTTCGTCGACTATGCGAATGGCGACTA
>CAZSJP010000539.1:0-3873 GCA_964606675.1 uncultured bacterium | reverse complement strand
CATCATCAACTTCCTCAGCTTGGGTGGTGACAACGTCATGACATTCCACAGCTAGTCCTTCCGTGTGCCGGCTGCACGAGAGCCGGGCCGGCGTCCATCCGGCCCACCGGCGATGCGTGTGCCCTCTTCGCGAAGGCCCCTACTGTCCGAGCACGAGCCGACGGTCGGGGTCCTTGAACGACAGGAACAAGGCCCAGTTGCTGCCGAGGTTCACGACCTTGACCAGCACGTCGTTCTCACCTTCCCGAAGGCGGACGGGGATCGTGTTCTGGTGAGGCTCGGCCGTGCGCCCCCCGTACCATGAGAAGACTTCCTCGCCGTTCAGCCAGGCTCTCGCGCCGTCGTTGCTACCGAGGCTCATGTCGACGTCCATGTCTTCCGGAGCGGTCACGGTGCACCTTGCGTAGCAGACGGCGTCCTCGGTCGTCCTGAAGTGATGGAGGAAGTTGATCCGTCCGGAGATGTCCGCGCGAGCGCTCGCCCAACCCGCCTGACCGTCCAGCGTCTCGTATCCGCTTGTGAACCCGGTCGCCATCTCCGTCTCGGGGCCGAATGCGTTGACGAAGCCGGGCGCGACAACCTCACCGTCGTCGTTTCCTTCGAGCAGGAACGGGCCCGTAACCTGCCAACCGCGCACGTAGTTCCACGGGTCGTCCGGCGCGGGCGCGTTGACGAGATTCGGGATGCGAGGAAGGCCGTAGGCGACGTGCAAGTTGCGAAGATCGCGATCCGGGATGATGTACTCTCGCTCTTGGGCAAATCCCATCAGCGTATCGATGGCAACGCGGCACGCTGCGAGCGATATCCGCCATGCCCGCAGGACTTCCACGTGGTTCCCCTCGACAAGCATGTCCGCGGCGTACTCGTTAGCCCGCATCGCGTCGAGCAGCATCGTGGGGTGCTTGTAGAGATGATCGAACCCGGTGCGCCAGATAAGCGCGCCTACTTTCCTGGCCTGAGCCGCGGCACCCAGCACCGCCAGCGGAGCGACCTTGGGCGCGATGGCGGCCACTCTGCCCGGCAACAGCTCCGTCTTTCGCTTGTCGGTCGTCAGAAGGATGAACCCGGCGATTTCGAGCCGCGGCACCGAAACGCGTACCGTGCCAGGCGTACCTCCGGCGGAGACGCCGAGCGGCGCAGTGTCCGGCGTTGCCACAAGTGTCGCCGTGGGTAGTTCGTCGCCGGTCCACGGGACGTCGATGGTGAAATCGCGCGCGATGGCTTCATCCATCCAGCGGTGGTACGTGTCACGCACGATCATCGTCGAGACGACGGTCGTGCCTTCGTAATCGAACGACGCGGCGTTGATCGCAGAATCGCTGGCGGCCAGGTTCATCGTGATCTCGCCGGCGGCAAGTTCGTCGTTGAAGAGCCGGATCTCCCTGCACGTCATGGCCACTTCTGCGGCAAGCTCGGGCTGCAAGTGCAGCTCATGGTGCGGGAAGAAGAACAATCCGCGGACGCCCCGGTTGATGGCGGCGAATGCGAGAAGGCGGACCTGCTCCGGCTCGGGCAGTGGGCCGGGGCCGTCTTGGATACCGAGGTCGTATGTTCTGCCGGTGCCGCCCCACATGAAGTTCTGCACCCACGTCCAGAGCGGGTCGCCGACGAACGCGCGCTGCCTGTCGAAGAAGCCCATGTAGTTCTTGATCGAGTCGCCGGGGATGGGATAGTTGTACTGACAGCGGATGTCGACGTATTCGGTGAACGCCGTCTGCGCTTCGGGCGTCTCCTCGGCGATGTAGTCGGCGACCGTGGCCAGATCGGGCGTTTCCTCGCGCAGTATGGAGACCGTCTGCCTGATGCCGTGCAGGTGCTTCATGGTTATGTCGTCGCCGACGTACCACGCGAGCAGGTTCGGCTCGGAGGCGAGCTTGGCTATCGATCGGACCCGCTCGGGTGCCCACGGAGTAACGCCTGCGCCGCCGTACGACAGGTACGGCACGACCTGTATGCCCAACTCGGCGCAGCGCCGCATGAACGGGCGGAACGCCTCGACGGCTTCGTCGGAGCCTGGTCCCCCGCGGAAGCTGGTGTTCATGCCCAGTCGGTCGATGTCTTCCGGCGTCGTGTAGCTGCTGTTCCAACTGCCGAGCGGGAAGAAGGGCTTGCCGTCGACAGTGAGGGCACCGTCTGCCAAACGGCCTGCGAGAGCCGACGTAGCGAGGATGAGAGTGGCCGCGAGCGCGATGACGATCCGATTCATGATGCTCCCTTTCCGGCGCGTGAGTGAGCGCGAAACGCAAGACCGACCCATGTTGGGCAGCATGGGAAGATACGACCGCACTGTGGCCGTTGCAAAGACAGTGTCTGCGTGAGACCATCGCCATCGGCGGACGTCGAACCCACGCTCGCGCTCTGGGTCGGTCTCCCGTAGGCCGTGTTGCGGATGCGAACGAGCGCTGCCTACATTCATCTGCGTCACCAGACGATGCCTGTGGAGATCGGGCGATGAAGAAGTGCACCAGTTGTGGGACGCGAAATCTCGACGAAGCGAGGCTCTGCCACCAGTGCGGCCAACGGTTCCATGGCGCGGCCGACGGCAACGTTCCCTCGACCGGCCCGCCCAGGTTCCGCACCGGTTTGTTCGCCGCAATTGCTGCTGCACTGCTACTCGCGGCGGGTGGCACGTGGTTCCTGACGCGACCGATCGAGTCCGGGGCGTTGTACATCGAATCCGACCCAACAGGCGCAGAGGTCTACGTCGATGGCAACCGCGTTGGCACGACAACCGCCGATCTGGAGCACATCGCTGTTGGAGAACACGATATCCGCCTCGCGCTGGCCACGTACTTCGACTTGGACACCACACTCCGGGTCGACAAGAATGCGCTGCTCAAGACCGGTGTGCTCCGCCTTCGTCGCGAGACGGCACTCCTGACGATCCGGTCCGATCCATCGGACGCGGAGGTATGGCTGGACAGCGCCAAGCAAGCGGGAACGACACCGGTGCCTATCGACAGTGTGCAGACGGGCAGACACACGATCAGGCTGGTGAGACCCCGATACGTTGAACAGACGTACCCCGTGCTTGTTGCGGCTCCTACAACCCTCGTTCGCCTCAAGATGGAGCCCGGCGCAGTATTGTTCCGCGACACCTGGGTCCGCCGGGCACACAGGGACAGCGTGCTGCGTGGCGAGAAGATCGCCGACCTGGAGCGCCGCATACGACCCGAGATGAACTCGCGCAACTGGTACCGCGCCGAGCGTCTGACGAACGAGTTGCGCCGGCTGGACGCGGATGCCGCCGCTCTGTTCACGTCACTGATCGATGCAGGCAGGGCCGAAGATGTAGCGGCTCGCATACGCGATCTAGGGTCACGCGTCGAGAACGCCATCGCGTCGCACGACTACGATGCCGCCGACGGGCACGTTGCCATGCTGAGGGGCGTGGATGCCGGCGCGGCGAGACCGTACGCCGAGCGCGTGCGGCGGGGCAGGGAGGCGCGCGCACGCGAACTGGGGACCCATGCCCGCAGCGCGTGGGAAGCCGTGAACCAGTCGCGCCTCTACACGGCCCTTACCGAACTAGGCTCCCTCGCCCCGAGCAACCCCGCGCTGGAAACTTACCGCCGACTGCCCGGGCAGATCGTGCGAACGCTGTCGGGGCACACGGAAAGAGCCCTGACCGTCGTCGCTAGCCCGGATGGAAGGCGTGTCGTGTCAGGCGGCGGAGACAACATGGTCAAGGTCTGGCGCATGTCCGACGGTGGGCTGGTGCAGACGCTGTCGGGGCACTCGAACGACGTCTGGAGTGTCGCCGTCAGCCCGGATGGGCGGCATATCGTGTCGGGGAGCGCGGACAACAAGCTCAAGGTCTGGCGCATGTCCGAGGGTGGCGTGGTGCGGACGCAGGACGGCCAACGGGGCGGT
>CAZSJP010000538.1:0-3882 GCA_964606675.1 uncultured bacterium | reverse complement strand
TCCATCATCAACTTCCTCAGCTTGGGTGGTGACAACGTCATGACATTCCACACTTTAGCCACACCGGATCGAGCGACTCCGCCATCGCGACCTCGGTGCAGCACGTCGCGGTCGGGTCCTCAAGAACGACGAACCGATCGACCACGCTGTCGAGGACACCAAGATGGTGCGAGGCGATCAGAAGGCTAGGCTGCACATCGTCGTTGATGCCAAGTCTGTGTCGCCACTCGCCCGCGCCGTGGCCGAAGTACTCGCTGAGCAATGCGCTGATCGCGATTCTCAGACCTTTGTCCAGACCAGTTGTGGGTTCGTCGATGAGTAGGATTTCCGGCGCATAGACGAGTACGCGTGCGAGAATTGTCCTCTGCGCCTCGCCGCCGCTGAGTTCGTCGAGGCGCTTCCCGCGGCATCCACAGAGGCCAAGCCTCTCGACAATCTCGTCCACCGCCTGACGCGCGCAAGGCGGCGCCGGGAGCCAACGCCAGCGCCGATCGCGAGCCGGATTTAGCCTAAGTGCCTCGTACCAGAGAGATTCCGCCTTGCGGTGCGGACTCAACGCAAGCTTCCCTCCATGGCTGGCTAGCAATAGCTTGCCTCGCGTGCGCCGTCGTGCGCGGGCCCCCTTGCGCCAAGTCGAGTTCGGCCCCGTGCGCTTTCCGTCCACCCATACGTGCCCACACGCGGTCAGTTTGCCGCCACGCGACCCCCATCGCTGGTACTGGTTCACCAGAACTCGAAGGAGCAGGGTCTTGCCGCTGCCAGACGGCCCAACCAAACCAACGCGTTCGCCGCTATCCACGTTGAATGATACATCGCTGAACAGCGGCGTCGCACTGGCGTCTGACTGGGGCCTACAACACAGATCCTCCACGCGGAGCTTCATGCCGGTCGTCTTTCTGGGCCTCGGGCCCGGTCTCCGCTGGTGAGCGCCGACGCGCTATGGCGCTGCGCCATCGTCGTCGTAAACAGGTGTACCGCAGCCATAAGCCCGCATATGCCACCAAGCACTACTAGGTTCGCGGACCAGGGATCGTTGCGGAATGCAACGAGGAGACGGCCGAACGTCAAGACGTCTTGGCCGGACAATATGGTATCCGACATACCGGCCTTCGCCATATCATTGCCGAAATACGTGATCACGATCTCGGCCGCCACGACCTCTATCCACAACACGACGCTCTGCCGCACTACCTCAGGCACGAACTCTAGCCGGAAAAGCAGGCGTCTCAGTATGTGTGTGCGGGTCAGCCCGAGCAGGGCCTCGTGGTGCTCGAAATAGGCATTGTCGCGCAGACGGACATATCCGTCGGCGAGCAACTCGGAGAATCGGGCGCCGTTGGCGATGCCGATGACAAGCACGAACACTGGGAAGAACGCGCCATCCCGGCCACTTGCCACGAACAGCATGACGAACAGAAACACCGCATACTTCGGAAGCGACATAGCCATGAATGCGGCCATTCGAGACAACTGGCGCATCAGAGTCCGTGTGCGACGCCGGCCCGACAATCCGCTGCGCGTTGGCGCGTATATCTCCTCCGACGCCCTGGCAAGAAACCATCCCGAGCCAACCATCGCTACTGTGGAGGCGAGGCACGCTGGGACGTACCAGAGGGCAGCCCAGAAACACCATCGCGCGGCCACGGACCAAGTGCAGCGGTCGGCCAACGAGCCATAGTCGGGTCTCCATCCAATCAGTCCCAGGTAGGCCTCCGCGACCAGCGCCGCGCCAGCGGCAACCACCGCGAGAAGCCCCAGAACCGCAAGTGCTTGGCGGTACGTCATCCGTTCCCCCATTGTCAGAGCAACCTGAGGAGGCCGACTGTGCGGGCCACGATCGACTGTCGCGGTTGCAGCCAGGTGCGTCGGAGTCGCTCACGCTGTTTCGGTACGAATGCGAGCAGCGCCCCCCAACTCAGAACCCGAAAGCCCACGACCAGCCAGGCAAAGAGCACGAGGATCAGAGCGAACCATGGTTCGACTGTGCCGTGCTCGGAGAGCGATCCGCTCCGTATGATCTGGATCATCCTATTGCCGAGCCCTCGCTCGCCCGGCTCGAACAGGCGCTCGAAGACAACGATCTGGCTCAGCAGGATCACGATTCGGCCCCTGAGAAGGAACGCAATGTGCACGACCGCCTCGCGCCCGGTATATCTCCAGCGGGTCAGCCTGCCGCCCATCTGAGCGGCCTCGCCGATATACTGAGCGGTGATGTTCTGCTGATATGATATCGAAGTCGTTATGATCACGTCGGCTAAGAGCCCGTCCAGCAAACCTACGAGCACGAATCCGAGCCACTTCTTGACGATCGGTGTCCACTCGTACACCAACTCGTAGAGTGCATCGTCGGACTGTAGCCACGGCAGCCACAGGAGTTTCATCTCCAGATCGTCGACCAACGCGACGATTCCGAACAGCGGGACGCACGACAATCCGACGATGAGGGATCTGCGGACCGACGGTCCTCCGTCGCCGCGCGCGAGCGACAGGCCGATGGCCGCGACGACGCCAGCCGTCAGCATAACGCACAACAACCGCCATGCCGTCGGCACCGCATCTTTCGCCACTTTCTTCCAGGACGAGCCGCGGAACCCCCAGAACGCCTCGCGCACCCAGCACGCGTATATGCTGGTTACATCGTCGGTATCGACGCAGTCAAGCCCACCGATGATACGGCCCCTGCCTTCAGCGTACCTATCGCCGTCGGCCTGACCGCGCACCACGGAGCTGCTCGTCGTTGTGTAGATCGCCCCAAACGTCAGTACGGACATCGCAGCCGCTATGACGATACAGGCAGTAATCGCAACCAACAGGGCCACCACGATGGGTGCCAGCAGGCGCCGCAGGTCCACCACGATGGATGCCAGCAGGCGCCGCAGAGCCGCCACGATGGATGCCAGCAGGCCCCGCAGAGCCGCGGACATACCGGGTCGTTCGCCGTTCTCACCGCAAGTCATTGTCGAATCACCTCGTGGGAACTGTCTTCCAGCAGTCGATATAGTGGAAGAACATCGAAGGATGGATCCGAGGCTGGGCAACGAACCAGCCGGGAAAACCGGCGACCCTGCGCTCGCGGAACAGGAATACTGCGGGCAGATCTATGGCCATGGCCGCGTTGAGTGCGCATCGCGCTTCTCTCAACTTGATGGGGCCAAACGCCTGAGCCACCTCGTACAACGTTCTATCGATGTTACGGTTCGCCGTGGCAGGCAATCGCGTGAAGTTTCGGGACCCGCTCGTCTTGAAGTACCTCTGAATCTTCTCATAGTCATTCTCGAAATCCTCTTCCAATATCGCGATCTGCCACAGCTCGCGACTGGAGTCCTCCGCAAGCAGCGCCTGCAAGCTGTGATTTGTCTTCATCTCATGCGGAGTCAGAGTGATGCCCAGCCCCCGGACTAGCCGGGCCAGTCGCTGGTAGATGGCCTTGTGTCTTGCAGAGGTCCTGAACGCCACACGAAGCTCTGCATCGCTGGGCAGTGTTGACGAAGGAGCGGCGATGACAACCGGGTCGCAACTGGAGTCGAGGAACGGTCCGGTCGCCAGGAAGGAAGGGGCAATCTCCATGCTATCTTTGCTTACGCGCCTCTGTGCGTGGTAGTACACCCTCATCAGGCTCTCGCGCTCGCGGTTGACCTCCCGGGAAATGGCTCGTCGGAGATTGAGTCCGTTCCCGCCCGCCAGCGCCCCGGTGCTGCAGCTGCAGTTGAAGGCGAGAAACACGGTACGCGTGGTGCGATAGGGCCGCAATTGCACATAGTTCGAGTCTACTTTGCCTCTGATCTTGGCCCATTGGGTGTCAATATCCACGCTGGGAATCACATCGGAGCGGCCAAGGAGCCAGTCCTTCGTGTTTGTGATCACATCTACGTAGTCGGCGTT
>CAZSJP010000537.1:2117-3894 GCA_964606675.1 uncultured bacterium | reverse complement strand
GCCACTTCGCCAGCCTACAGCACGCCCGCTCGCCGACGCTTCATCAGCGACCCCCCGCCCTGCTCTCCGACCCAGTTCTGCTCTGCCGGCAACACCCCTCTGCCTTCCACGGCACGGCGCTGCAGGCGTTCGCCAACATCAACCGCCTGGGCGTTATCGCGGTGAACGTTGCGGACAACGACCGCCTCATCAATGCGGGCGTCACGGACGGCTCGTATGAGATCGTCATCGCGACGCGTCAAGGCTACGCGATACGTTTCGCCGAGCAGGGCGTCCGGGGCATGGGGCGGACTGCATCAGGCGTACGTGGCGTGACGCTGCGCGAGAAGGGCGATCAGGTGATCGGCATGGTCGTGAACAAGCACCCCGACCGAACGCTCCTGACGGTCTGCAAGAACGGCCAGGGCAAGCGGTCGCCGATTGGCGACTACCGCATGACCAACCGTGGCGGCAAGGGAGTCATCAACATCAAGGTCGCCGACGCAGGCGACGTCGTCGCCATCAAGGAAGTCATCAACGAAGACGAGCTGATGATCGTGACACAGAGCGGCACTCTGATTCGCCTGCCGATAGCCGAGATATCGGTGATCGGACGGAACACGAAAGGCGTCCGGCTGATTCGGGTCGATGAGGGCGATGAGGTAGTCGACGTCGCCAGGCTTGCGATTCGCAACGTGGACGACGAGGCGGTCGACGAGGAAGTCTACGGCGACGGAGCCGAGGGCAATGGCGACGCCGGCCCCGACGGCGCTGCAGCCGAGGGCGACGGCATCGAAGGCGAAGCCGGCCCGAGCGAGGTCGCCTCGGCCGAGAGCGACGGCGCCGACGAAACAGCCGAAGATGCCGAAGAGCAGGCCGACACAGAAGCCGACGCCGGCTCAGGTGAACGACCGGCCCAGGAGTCGAGCGGCGACGCCGACGACGAATAGCATGGGATGATTGACGCACGGTCGGCCGGTAGGTAGTTTCAGCCAACGTCTGCATCGTTTGACTCCTGCGACGGTGGACGAACATGCCGGCCAAGGTGCTCATCGTAACGCATTCCCGGGATATGGCGGCGTCGGTTGCGGAGGCGTCCCGTCAGGGCGGCCGCGAGGTAGTCCTGGCGAGCGACCTCGGCGACGTAGCTACCTCGCTTCACCGCGCCGGATATCCTGGTGCTCGGCGTCGATGCACCGGAGGTGGATGCCGCCGACGCCGTCCGCACCGTCAGAACACATGCGCCCTCCCTCCCGACAATCATCGTTTGCACACACGAATCCGTCGAGACCGGCCTTGAAGCGCTACGGTCCGGCGCCGACGACCTGATCCTGCACCCCGCCGAAGCATCACACGTCGAGTCGATCCTCAGCCGCGCCGAATCCCTCGGCACAAGCTCGGCAGCGCTATCTACCAGCGACTGGATCGTCCCGGTCTCCGAGGCCATTCTAGATCGCAGCCCCGCCCCCACTGCGATATTGAGCCTCGATGGTACGGTGTCGCAAGCCAACCACGCCATGGCGGCGATGTTGGGGTGCTCGGAGGAAAGCTGCCTCGGTCGGCCCCTCATTGAGCTTCTGTACGAGCACTCCGACCGGACCGATGAGCCGCTACCGACCATTCTTCGGCGCCCCGCCGATATCCGCGCTACGCGCCATATCGCCGGGCTGTCGTTCCGTCTCGACGGCGAGGATCGCTGCTTCGATCTCAACCTTGCGCGCCTCACGAGCGGGCGCCGAGATCCCGCCGTCATGGCGGTCTTCTACGACGTCACGGATGCCATGTCCGAGGCTGGCGG
>CAZSJP010000537.1:1873-2100 GCA_964606675.1 uncultured bacterium | reverse complement strand
CGACCACGTCGGCACCGACGAGATAAGGGCTATCGAGGAGTTCTACGGGAAGATCCTCGACACAATCGCCGACGAGACTCTCGTGGTCGAGGCGTCGTCGTGTCGGATCATGCACGCCAACAGGGCTCATTTGGAATCTGTCGGCCTGCCGGCAGGCGAGATCATCGGCCGCCCCTGCCACGATGTCGGGTGGGGATTCGCCGGCGACGAGGACAATGCGGCGGTCG
>CAZSJP010000537.1:0-1863 GCA_964606675.1 uncultured bacterium | reverse complement strand
AGCGCGACTACGCGTACCTGTCTTATCGAGTCCGGCCCGGGAGATACCGGCGGCATCCGCTCGACCGAGATGCTCGCCTATCCGATGGCGAACGCGTTAGGGCGAACGGACTATTTGCTCGTGGTCGGTCGGGACATAACCGATCGCACGCAGGCTCTGGAAGCGTGGCATCGCTCTGCCGACGAACTGGAGAGCAAAGCTGAGATCGTCAACGCGCTCGACTATCCCATCGTCAGAATCCACCCGGACAACGTATTCGAGTCGGCCAACAACGCGTTCTTCGAGTACGCCGACCCGCCCGACCTCGGGACTGCCGAGGCTACTGAGCTTCGGGGAAGGTACGCCAAAGCCAACATCCTCTCTTTCATCCCCGACGACGAGCACGAACGCTTCGAGGAGATCAAGCGCGACGCCCGGCGCAAGCGCCACGAAGCAGGCGAGTTGATGTTCCGCGTAGGGCTGACCGACGAGTTTACGTTCGTCTCGGAAACCGGCAAGCGCACGCCGATGGAGCTCTCCGTCACCTACGCGATCCGCTTCGACACGTTCCAGCTCAACTTCATCGACATCACCGAGAGGAAGCGCGCCGAGATAGCGCTGCGCGACCAGCGCGACTTCGCCGAGAGTCTGATCGAAACGGCGCAAGCGATCGTTCTGGTCCTCGACCCGAACGGTCAAATCGTGCGCTTCAACAGGTACATGGAGGATATCTCGGGTTACCTGCTGGAAGAGCTCAGGGGCAAGAGCTGGCTCGCCGAACTCGTGCCCGAGCGCAACCAGCCTCAGATGCGAGAGATGTTCCGCAAAGCCATCGAGGGAGTGCAGACTCGCGGCGACGTGATGACGATCTCCACCAAGGCGGGCGAGACGCGGAAGATCGAGTGGTTCGATACGACGCTGAAGAACTCGGACGGAGACGTCATGGGTCTCTTGGTGGCCGGACGGGATATAACGCGGCGCATCGAGATGCAGGGAATGCTGGCCGCCGAGCGAGACCGGCGCGACCAAGTCTTCAATTCGGCGCCCACGGGCATCATCACGGCAAGCGCCCACGGCATCGTGGAGTTCGCGAACCCGCAGATTGCGGCCATACTTGAGATCGACAAGCCCGAAGACATCATGTGGCGCAATCTGCTCGAACTCCGGCACGTGAAGCGGCTGGGGATCGCCGACGCGTTCCAGGAGGTGCTGACCGAGGGCACGCCGCTGCGCATGGACGAGGTCGTCTACACCCGCGTCGGCGGTGGGCGGACGCTCGTCAGCATCCGTGCCGAGCCGCTGTACGACGTGAATCACGATATCGACGGTCTGGTGGCCGTCGTCGAGAACGTAACGGAGAAAGTGAACCTGAAGCAGCGGCTCAGCGCGACGACGGCCGATCTGATGATGCTCTCACAGATCGGCGAACTGTTCCAGGAATCGCGAGACACCGATCTGATACTCCAGGCGATCCTGGTGGGAGTCACCGCAGGCGAAGGGCTCGGGTTCAACCGAGCGTTCCTGCTTCAGCTTGACGAGAACGACGGCGTCATGCGAGGGCGCTACGCTATCGGCCCGACGGACGAAGAGGAAGCAGAGCGCATCTGGGAGGAGTTGACCGCCACGGAGCACTCGCTCCATGACATATTGCGCGACTACCGGCTGGCCGTCGAGGAGGGTCGCGTGGGCATCAACGCCGTGGCGCGTACGCTCGAAATCCCTCTCGAAGACGCAGAGAACATCGCGGCGCGAGTGGCCGCCGAGAAGCGCGCATTTCTCGTCGAGGAGGGCTGGAACCATCCGATGGTCCCGCGCGAGCTGGTGGAGCGCCTAGGTGTGGAATGTCATGACGTTGTCACCACCCAAGCTGAGGAAGTTGATGAT
>CAZSJP010000536.1:0-3894 GCA_964606675.1 uncultured bacterium | reverse complement strand
CTGACGAGCGTGTCGACCTCCAACTCCAACCCCGTCACGGGCGGGTTGTTGTATATCATGATCGGCAGCGAGACTGCATCCCGCAGCGCGGCGAAATGCGCGACGATCTCGCGCTGCGTATGAACCTGGTACCACGGCGGAATCACGAGCAAGCCGTCGTATCCGATGCTTTCGGCGAACTTGCTCCGCGATATCGTCTCCGCGGTAGATATGCCCGCGCCGCCGGCTATGAGCGGCACTTTGCCCTTCGCCTGATCCTTGACGACGTGCAGCACCTGCTCCCATTCGTCGAGCGTCAGATTCGAGAACTCACCGGTGCTGCTTCCGGCGCACAGACCGTCGCAGCCGTTGTCGATCATGAAGTCGACGTGGGTACGCATGCGTTGTTCGCTAACGTTGCCCGCGTCGTCGAAGCACGTGATAAGAGGCGGGAACAGCCCTCTAAATGCAGCCATCTGAATGATCTCCCTCGATTCCGGTATGCACAGGTGCCGCCATCGCGGCGCCGGTCCAAACGACTCAGGACCCGACTATATATAGCGCCGCCGCGCCGGCGGGCTAACGGGGTGCTATGTCCGGCACGGTCATTGGGCTTCGGTCGCACCTGTCGACGGCACGTCCATCTGCTCATCCAGCCAGCTGAACGCTGCCGCCTGCATGTCGACGTTGAACTCGTGCGGCACGTCCCACATGCGCGTCTCAAGCCTATCGCCGACGCCCTGGGATTCCCACACCGCGCGCATCTTCGCGTGTGCAGCCCTGACGCTGTCGGTGCCGAACAGCCCGTCTTGCAGGCCGTGGTACGACAGCATGGGCTTCGGGCAGGCTATGCTCGCCACGTCGGGGATGTCGAGGGAGTTGTGCAGGTTCGGGTGGACCATCGGGTATGCGCCCGTGGTCATGTTGACTCCCGGCTGCATCTGCCCGGCAATGGTGGACAGCCAGCAGATCGCGACCCCGGCGGCCACTTGGTCCGTGAGCGCCGAGAGTTGCCACGTTCGGTAGCTACCGAACGAAAGCCCCATGGCGGCGATGCGGCTCTGATCGACCTCGGGCATAGATGCGAGGAACTCGTTTGCGCGCAGGTCTTCGTGGGCGATGGTGCCCGCCATGGACGACCCCAGCAGCATCATGTTCGCACAAAGCGCGCCCATTTGCTCGTAGCCGACGCCGCCACGGTCCGACCAGAACAGCGCGTCGCTGGCGAAACAGGCATAGCCCCGGCGGGCAAGTTCGTCGCCTATCCATCGCCCGCCGTAGCAGTAGTCCACCCACTCATGAGCGGACTCGATCCGCTCCTGTGGCTCGTCGAACGGGCGGATCACCTTCTCTTTGCCGATGTCGAACCTGGCGCCGTGGTCATGCAAGAGATGCACCGTCGGGAACGGGCCGGCTCCGTCCGGAACGAGCAGATACGCCAGCACGCGGCTGTCGGCGCTCAGATTGAAGACGATCCGGCGCGCGGTGTAGCCGTTCCGGCGCTCTTCGCCGACGACTACGGGCTCGTACGGCGCGGCAGGGGGCGGCGTCAGCAGGCACTCGGTGAACTTCGCTCGGGCGGTCAGACGCCATTCGTCGAAGCTCATCGAGTCGGCAGAGCGTTCCCACGAGAGCGGATACACGAGCCGCTCCAGCATTCGGTCGCTGAACACCGGCAGGTAGACCCTGATGCCGCGCTTCTGATACATATGGCGCTCCCGTGTCCGCTTCTCCGCGATACTCTAGCCGCTACTCGGGCGGCAGCTCCGCGGCCCAATATATGACGTCGTGCCGGTTGTAATCGAAGACGAAGTGCACGAAGCCGTCATCCACGACGCCATCGGGGTATGCCAGCATGCCCGGAAAGTCCGTCAGCACACGCTTGTAGCCCCACGTCGTCATGTCGTCGTCGGATACCCAAAGCGCCAGCGGATTGCGCGCGCAGTTGGCCCCCGCCGCCGAGTTCGGATGCTTCACCTCGCCGTTCGGATTGTGCACCAGCGCGATCCGCCCGTCGTCGAGTCGGAACAGGCGGAACTTCGAGCCGGGATTCGGGATGTCGGTCGGCTTCGGATCGGTCCACGTGCGCCCTCGGTCGGCCGAATCGCTTCTGTACAGCCGACCCGTCTTACCCGCCCGGATGAGCATCGCGAGATTCTCGCCCGCAAGCTCCACGACGTTGTTCTCCGCCCATCCGGCTGTCGGGCCGATCAGGTTCGACGCGCCCCATGTCCGGCCTTCGTCGTCGCTGAACAACGCGCCGTTGACCGCCCGCTTGTTCGAGCCGTCGACCAACGGCGAGACGGCCGGGTCGCTGACCGTATCGTACGACTGGAACGGCAGAATCCACTCGCCCCACGAGGCGATGTACCGATTGCGAACGAACGTCCGCCGCGGCAACGGATCGAACGGCACCGGGTCGCTCCACGTCCGGCCGCCGTCGGCGCTCTCGATGGTCGAGCAGAGCCAGTTCTCGAAACGGCCGTCGTGAGTCGACACGAACACGACGATCGCGCCGTCGTGCACGTACGCCTCGGAGAGCAGGCACGCCTTGTCATCGAACCGAAGCACGACATCGGCCGCGCTCCAGGCATCTCCCCGGTCGCTCGAACGAGAGATGCGGATGTGGTTCTGCGGATCGGGTTCGTTCGATCCGCCCGTCATGAAGATTGCCACGAACTCGCCGTCGGGCAGGATTCTGAGGGCGGTATCGCAGCAGCAGTGATCGGGCGGCGACCCCTTGTACACCAGCGACTTTCTGTCCATCGTCGATCTCCGCCGCGCTACATCTCGGGCATCGGTGAGAATTGCAGTCCCTCTAGTCCCCGGCCGTCTGAATCGACGAAGCGGAACGAGAAGCCCCATTGGCCGGCTATGTTATGCACCTTCGCGACGATTCGCGTCGTTCCGGCAGGAAGCGTGACGGGCACGTGGTCGCTCCGGCGGTCGAGCCCGCGCACTCCTTCGTGCCGCCACACTTCGACGCCGTCGAACCGGACGATCGCCTCGTCGTCGCTGCCGATCCGCATCACGACCTCGCGCTCGGTGTCGCTCGTTACCTCGCACGTTACGAACGCCGTCGCGTGCTCCGATGCTACTACTCGGTCGCGCGGGCCGGGGATCGTACGGTTGCAGATGACGCTCAGCCCGAGGACTTCCGAGTACGGCTCCACCGACCAACGCAGCCTGCGCTCGTCCTTGCCGATGTAGGTCGCCGCCAGATCGATGGTGTCGTCGGGAGCGAATTGCGCGTCGATTCCCACGCGCTCCGTGTCCTCGAACGGTCCGATAGCGTGCCAGGCCGGTGGCAGGCCGTGGATCGGGGCCGGGTCGCGCCACTTGCCCACGGGCTGAACGCGCACGGCGGCTAGCTCCGACGGCTCTGGCGGCAGGCGCAGGCCGCCTGTGGTGAGGATTTCGTCGTTCACTTCGCGGATAACCGCCCGCAACGAGGCGTCGGTGTTCCACCCGTCGAACGAGGCGCCCCCGGCCTTCGATCGGACAGTGTACGCCACGAGGCCCTCGGCACCGTCCCGGACGAAGTCCTCCATCGCATCGCGCACCTGCCGCGGGTCAAGTGGGACGTCCGGCACGCCCACCACGCCCCAGAACCCCTGGTACACTCCGACGTACGGGATGCCGGGCACTTTGCGGCGCGCCTCGGCAAGCAGCCACTGCGTTTCGTGACTCACCTTGATGCGCTCGTACGAGTTGAACACCGAGTAGATGTAGACGAACATCATGTCGCAGACGCCCGGCGCCAGGTTGTGCAGCCCGCCGGAGCCGCCGTATCCCGCGACGACAGGCCGGTCCGGGTCGATCTCCTTGACTATCGCGTACAGCGCCAGCAGCGCCGAAAGGGCGTCGCCGGGGCTGTCGTCGAGCACGTAGTAGCCCCACAGGTTCGGTGAGTCT
>CAZSJP010000535.1:0-3902 GCA_964606675.1 uncultured bacterium | reverse complement strand
ACGTTCGCCGGTGCACGTGGTGAGGACAACGTCATGACACATCACACCTAGGGCAATCATCGCAGTCTGGACGGTACCGCACAATCCTGTCCCAGCATTCCGGGCACCGCTGCGGGCACGGATGGCATGGCTCGTACCGCTCGATCCCGTCAGGGCATTCCCGGCACCGCCGCGGGCAAGGATCAAGGCATGGCTGCTCGCGCACAGTTCCATCAGGGCATTCCTGGCAGGGCGGGATAGGCTTGTAGGTCACAAAACTGATCTGAGCGTCCGGCTCGCCGTACCATCTCGGAATCACATAGTTGGCGGCGTAGACGCTATCGTCTAGATTCACTCCCGTTCGCATTTCACTAACCCGCCGCAGGCGGCCAACGTCCAGCCCGGTCGGCGTGCGAGCCCAGCCACCAGGCGGCTCGTTCAGAATCTCCTGACGACCCCGCAGATTCCGAACACCGATGCCGGTGAGTTCGCCATCGGTGTATGTCGCCCCATCAAGCTCGCCCTGCAATTTCAGGGGGAACCTGCCATCGTCGACGCGCAGGCTGTCGATCTGAATCGCTATGTGGTACTGCATCCGGTCTGGCCCGCTAACGCTCTGGTGGGGCTGAATCGTGAGCGGGGGCGGAGCGTCGTGCCACCTCGGAACCTGCGCCCAACCGGCAAGCTCTTGGTTGGGCAGCACGTGAAGTGCGGGGCCGCCGCTCGAAGAGGCGGAACGGAGAGCCACGTAAGATTGCGGCCCGCGGCCAAGTGCGTCGATGTTCCTGGTGTCCGGCCTCGTAGCCACACTGCGCGTCTCGTCGACACCATTCACGTAGGTCCTGACAACCAGGCCGCCTGGAATCAGAGCGTGGTACAGAACCGGCGAGTCTACCTCGACCGTCAACTGCTCCGATCCGCCGCCGTCCATCGGCGCGTCTAACCCCATAGACCGGCGCAGTTTGTCCACCTCTATCTCGACGCCGCCATCTCCAATGTCCTCAGAACCCAGGGGCTGCCTGCTGATATCGTCCGGGCCGCCACTGTCGCCGTCGTCCTCGGCCAAGTCCTCCCACTTGCGCTGGCCGGTATTGTCGTACTCATCCCTACTGCCTCCATCGCTCCCTCGCCGCGAGCCGTCATCATCTTGCTGCGAACCAAGTCTCTCGGTCTCGCGAAGGTTGCGAATGTGAGTGCGGAACCCCTCCCGTAGCGAGCTCCTGTCCTCGACGGGGGTCTCCCGGATCGCGATGTTATATAGCCTGAAGAGGTGTGCGTATAGTCTCTTGAGCCGCGGCTCTGCGACATATGCGTAACCGATGCGCTCCCTGAAGTATTCGTCGAAGGCCGACAGATGGCGCCATTGGTGCGGTGGCCTATCCCACGACGCGGCGAGGCACTCCACCGAGGAATCTATGTCGCCTGATTTCAGCAGTTCCACGCTGAGGTCGAACCAGGCGATCGGATGGGAATCGTCTTGGCCAACCACCTCCCGAAGCTTCTCGATGCGTGCGCCGACCGTGGGCACGACTCGGTTCGCCACCCAGTTGTGCAGGTCCGGCCCAAGCTCAAGCCCGATGCTCCGAAGTGGCACCTGCAGAGGTCCCATATCAGGGTACCGCTGCCTAAGTGATCTGAGGAGTGAGTCTTCCGCGACGAGGCCGTAGTCGTTCGTCGCATTGATCCTCCGGTACAACTCGTCGAGCGGCGCGTCCCCAGGAAGGGCTACCCAGACGGCATAGTAGCGGCTGAAGACAGCATCATCATCTTCCGGCCAATAGGCAGTTCCGACCGACGACGTGCCCACGACCAGTGCCGCGATCAGCAGCGCTCTCAGGCTGTCGGGCCACGCGTCGTTGCGCCGGTGGAAATATCTACACACAGCCGATCCTCTCCGTCGTCGCATCGACCACCCGCGCACAAACGCGTACGCCGTCCACTACAGAAGCCGGGTTTCCGGATGCACCGCACCGCCATTCAGGAAGTCGTCGACCGTCAAGCGTTCCACGATGTTTCTATCATGCGGGCTCATGACCCACAACTCGCAGGAGAATCCTTTCTGCCCCAAGTCGCGCAGGACGTCTAGCAGGTGATCGGTCTCGTGAGATATGTAGATGATCGCCGAAGACTTGTTATGCTCCAGCAGCACATGACATAGATCGTCTCGAGTGACGGGGTCGAGAGTAGTGAATGGCTCATCGGCTATCAGGAGACGCGGCTCGTGCAGCAACGCGCGCACCAAGTCGAAGCGCACTCGCTGGCCGTCACTCAGCTGTCCAACCAGCCTCCCAAGCGCACTGCCGATGCCGACATGTTCAAGCAAGTGCTCCGGGAACGGCCAGTGGCCCTCGCGAGCATCGCCGAGAGAGGCCGTAATCATCGAGCCGTCGGCACGGAACATCAGCAGGTCCCCGCCTGGTGGACCCGCGATGGTGCGAATGAGGCCAGCAAAGGCTGCCCCACCTCGTGGACCCGCGATGGCACGAATGAAGCCAGCCAAGGCTGAGCCACCTTGTGGACCCGCGATGGTGCGAATGAGGCCAGCGAGGGCTGCCCCGCCTCGTGGACCGGCGATGGCGCGAACGAGCCCAGCGAAGGCTGACCCACCATCTGCCGGCTCATCGTCCGAGCCAGCAGTTCTCCACGACCTGATGACACCGTCGGCCGACCGGCTCACCAGACAAGGGTGCTCTGGGTGCATCTCGATCGACACAACGGGTGTCTCGTGCTTCGGACCCAGCGGCTTGAGGTGTGCTTCCGTGCGGTCGGACACAGTGACCGCCCCATCTCCGAATCCGCAGAACACGGCATCCTGTCGTTCGTCCACTACTATCGCAGAGACAGCGGCATCCGCGTGTGCCGTTCCTGTTCGCGCCCATTCCGTCGTACCGTCGTTTGGCCGCGCCCAGATCGTCAGAACGCCATCGACGCTGCCGGCAGCGATGACCTCGGTTCGCTGCCCTGCCGCGACCACAGATATGGGAGATCGGGTCTCAGTCTGGTCCGACCAGACGACCTTGCACGGCGCTATATCCCACACCGAAACACCGCCTTGAGCGTCACCCACGATGAGCATGCTGCCGTCGGTACTGAACCCAAGCGCTGTTGCTGGGGGAGCGCCATCGCCAATGTGAAGAACCGCAGCAGGAGCAGTGCCTCCGCGATCGATGCCAAGTATGGTGATGGGCTTTCCCGCGGCACTGGCTATCGCGACGTCTCCCCTCGCGCTCACCGCTATGACGTCGCACGGCAAGTCGTTCTCAAAGACGATCGGGATCGTCGCTCCTTTGGCGTCCGAGCACAGCCACGCACGCAGCACACCCCCCACCGCGGCGGCAACCAGCCGCGTCTCGCCGTCACAATATGCGGCTCGCGCGGGCATCCCACCGATATCCTGTTCCGCGCGGGCAACCGATGCGGTCCGTTCGGCAGACCACCGGAAATAGTCGACGGCTCTGGCTCTTTCGTCGTAGCTCGCCTCCGGCGTTTGCGTCGCGAGCTGGATATGCTCGTTTGGGCTGCCGGCGGACGATCCATGCCCGTCTCCCCATACGATGGCGTCCTTCGGGTCCAGCCAGGCTATCGAGTCGGAAGCCTCCAGGCGTTCGGGGTACAGACCCGCGATCATCTCCGCCAGCGTGGACTTCCCGGATCCGCTTCTGCCCACGAGACCGATCGCGGATCCGTCTGCGATATCGGCAGTGACGCCTTGAACCAACCGAAACCGCATGTCATCGGCGACAGCGGTTGCGTCTTCAAGTTGTATGAACGGTTGGCGGTTACACCGATGGCCGGAGCCGCATGTTGCGGCCCTTGGGGCGGGAGTGCGCTTGGAAAAGAACCGGCGGGTGAAACCACGCTGCGCGCTTAGCTGTGATGTGTCATGACGTTGTCCTCACCACGTGCACCGGCGAACGTACGGC
>CAZSJP010000534.1:0-3907 GCA_964606675.1 uncultured bacterium | reverse complement strand
GACGACGGGCAGGTCGTGAAGTACGAATGGGACTTCGACGGCGACGGGACGTATGACTGGGAATCTGCGACGACCGGGCAAGTCAGTCACAGATATACAGCAATCGCCACACACTACGGGACCAGCCTTCGCGTAACGGACGACGACGGCAATACGACCATCGCCTTTGCCACCGTGTGGGTGATTCCCTAGTGACGAGGTCTAGCAGCAGACCCATACACATTGTGCGGCATTCTGTGGCGGCTGCGGCAGCTAGCGGCAGAGCGCACTTTCGAGGGAGGGACGGTCGCGGCCTGAGCACCGCGGTATCTTGTGGCCCTTGGAAGATCGCTTCGCAACTGCCTGTCGTTGATTCCGCGGTCGTCGCTGCCAAGCCACCATCACCCACCCAACCCAATCCCCCGCAAGTCGCCCATGCCGCCGGTCTCTTCCGCGTCGTACATCCGCCAGATAGCGCGCAGGCCCTCCAGGCTGTCGCGCGCGTTGGTCAGTGGTTCGGCGCCGGAATCGATGCAGTCGAGGAAATGGATCATCTCGTCGCGCGTCGGTTTGGCGCGCTCGGCGGCCATCAGCACCTCCTCGGCGCCGCCCTTGTGAAATATGAGGCGCTCACCCTCGAACTCGTCGCTCGACAGCCGAAACTCGAGCATGCCGTCGGTGCAGTGGGCATGGAACGAATAGCGCAGCCGCGTCCCACGGGCGCCCCACGTGCCGAAGTGGTAACCCAGCGCGCCACTCTCGAAGCGCATAGTCACGTTGCTCGTCCCCTCCATCTCCATCCACGGCGTGCCCAGGTTCGTGCCGACGTGGACGCCGGCAACGGGCTTGCCGAGGTACCATAGCAGCAGGTCGACGTAGTGGCACCCATGCGAGAACAACTGCCCGCCGCCGAGCGTACCGGCTCGGCACATCCAACTATCGGGATCGTGCTGGGTGAGCTGCTCGGTCCATATAGAGAGCTGGAAGCACTCGCCGTACTCCCTCGCGTCGAGCAGTTCCTTCATCCGAACGACGCACGGGTCGAACCGCATGCAGTAGGCGATCATCAGCGTGCGCCCCGATTCCTCGGCCGCGTCGATGATCTCGATGCATTGCCGTTCGGTGTTCGCCATCGGCTTTTCGAGCAGCACGTGCCTCCCCGCCGCGAGACAATCGAGCGTCACCGGGTGGTGCAAATGGTGCGGCAGCGCGATGAGTACCGCGTCCACGCGATCGAGCACGGCACGGTAGTCGGTGGCCGCGGTTGCGCCATCGAATCGGGCGGCCACGCCATCCGCGCGCTCTTCGTCGATATCGACCGCCGCGGTGACGATCATCCGGTCGTCCAGCCCGTCGAACCGGCTGACGTGCGCATTCGCCATGCCGCCGCAGCCGATGATGCCCATTCTCACGCGTGACATGTTGCGCCCTTTCTCGGTCAACTCAGCGGGACGGAAGCGCCTGCCGCATGGAACGGCGTCCCCGGGTGGCTACAGCTCCAGAACCATGCCGTCGAAAGCCAGGACTATTCCCTTCTCAGCCAGTCCGTCCGCGATCTCGTCATGCGGTTCGACACTATGGTGGCTGATGTGGCTTGTGGCGATTTCGGTGTCTTGTCCGACTATGCCTTGTTCCCGAAAACGCGCAATCGTCTTCTCCAGCATGGCGAAGTTCCGATGGCCGGAAAGGAAGGGATCGATATCCAGATAGCCAAACGTAGCGTCGAACACGGCGATGTCGAGCCGGAACTGCGAGAGCGTCTGCAAAGTCTCGGGTAGCGTGTATGACGAGTCCAGACCGTAGAAGAGCGCCTTTCCGCTGCGCTCGAACTCGAAGACGTAATTCAGAGACTGCTCCTGCTGAATCATGTTGCTCTTGTCGATCCCATGATTCGCAAGGACGGGCGTTACCCGCATGTCCCCAACGGCGAACTCTTCTCCTGGGCGGAGCGCTCGGACCTGAACGTTCGACGGGCGTCGGTCGACCTCGAAGTTCCCGGCGGACGCATTCCATCTGTAGGTTGCAGCGAAGTCCAACGCGCTCTCGACGTTCGCACTTCCGTAGACGGTCAACGGATGGGACAGCGTGGCGGCGAAATCCAATATGGCCACCGGCTGGAAATGGTCGTAATGCGTGTGGGTGATAAGCAGGTGATGGACGGAGACGGCTGCGATGCCGTGGGTGCGCGTCTGCGCTTCGCTGTGGAAGTCGACCAGCACATCCGGAGAGATGAAGAGCGATGGGGCGTGTCGGAGGTTCCTGCCGCCCAACTCCTTTGCTCTCACGCAATGGCCTTCGTTGCATTCGCCGGCATGCAACTCGATGCAATCGCCGGCGCCCGTCCCGAGGAATTGGACGAAGCCTCTGTTTCTCACAACGTCTCTGCTTGACATCAGACCACCTCAAAGTAGTGATATCGATCGAAGCGATACCCATTCATTGTCAGCAACTTCACGGTCTTGAACTCCGTCTTCGGTGGCGGAGGTTGGTCTCCACTGGCATCGTAACCGATATCTCCGATCCGATCGAACAGTCCCGTCCCATCCCATACTGCATAGCCGTCGGCCCCCCGATCCAGGAATGAATGGATCGTTCGTCGCCACCCCGCGTAGTCTCCATGAAACGTGCCCCAGGGATATAGCATCGGGACGAGCCGACGTCCTTCGCGCCCCGCCAGTTGAGCGAAGTATTCGAAGTCCAGGCATTCCGGCGCATCCACGTGCACGTCCTCCTCGGTGAAACGTTGGCCGACCGGAAACAGATCGTCAACGATTCCTTCCTCCACCCAGGATGCTACGTCCAGCCCCCACCTCTCGCAGTCCGCCTCATTGGCGGGAACGATCGCGGAGAGGCGCTGACCGGGTCTCAGGACCGCCCTGGCGTTCCTCAGGAATGATGTGACCACCTCTGCCTGGTACGCCAGCCAACGGGGGTCCAATTCGTCTATCGTTCGCGGATCGACTCCATGCCTGTTGCTGAACCGTTCCACCACGATTGGCTCGTACAGCACAAGCGGAACGCCCCGGACGAAAGCCAGGGATATGCCATCCGGCTCGTAATGTGCGATCTCGCCGATCAGGCGCTGCATGTGCTCCTGCACCTCCGGATAGGCGTAGCTGAGCCGTCCTACGCGCTGCCCATCGCGGTCGAAGCAGTGGTATTCAGGATGGTTCAGGAAGAAAGTCGAACGGATTCGCTCGAAGGGGTATTGTGCATAGACGGCCTCTACCCTGATGTACACCTGAAACTCCCATCCGCGGCTCCTGGCGTAGTCTCTCACCAGCTCCAGGCTGTTCCATCCCTTTTCCTGCCAAAGCTTTCTGTTGCCGTACAAAGTGTTGTAGAAGGTGCTCAGGCACGGACCGGAGGCGTAGGGTTCGGGAGTTCCGACCTGCGTGGGGTAGTTGCAGATGTCCGAGCAACCGCATCCCCACAGCAGCGTACGCATGCAACTGTCGTCCGGGATGCGTTCGAAGGCCTCGAGCAGGTCTTCGGGACGCGAGTGAGGGCGTTCGCCGAAGATACCGTACCCATCGTTGGTGATGGTCAGGGGATGCCTCACGGGCGGCTTCTCCGTCTCAGAGAGTTCCGCAATGGGCTCCAGCCGGATGTACGCCAGCGCTCCTGGGTGGTGATTCGGCTCATGCGCCCCTTCCAGGATCAGGTCCTGCCCCTTCAGATCGGCCTCCTTCCAGAACACCTCGTACAGAACAGGCAGGCTTATCCGGCGCTCCTCTTGTGGGGGGCTTATCATCTGACAGCACAGATCCTGGCTCAACCGCACTCGTATCCGGGAATCGCGAATGAAGCTGTAGATTCCCAGATGGATGCGATACAGCCCTTGTTTCCCGAGTTCGAGCCTGATCGGGACCGGGGCAGCCCCCTCCGCGTACCCCAACATAACCCCCGCGAACTCCTCGGTCTCGTA
>CAZSJP010000533.1:3401-3910 GCA_964606675.1 uncultured bacterium | reverse complement strand
CCGTGACGAGCGTGCCGCCGCTCCGAACGAACGCCTCGGCCGCCTCGGTCGTCCGGTCGGTGGTGTACGACGCGAGTGGCGCGACGAGCAGGCGGTAGCCCGTGAGCGCACCCTCGGCGGCCATGCGATCGCTGACGAACTTGAGCGGCGTGTCGAGGAAATACAGGCCCTCGTACGCTGCTCTCATCTCGTCGATGTACGGTTCGTTCAGCGGTATGCTCGACGCCGAGAGCAGCATCGCGACGCTGCTCTTCACGCCCTGCAGCGCGACAATCTCATCGCCCAGACGCAACAAGTCGAGCCCGGTGCGGCCCGCCGCTTCGACGCAGTTCGGGCGGGTGAGGATGTTGCCCGCCAGCGAGGTGCCCTCGCGTCTGTCCCACACCCACGTCGTCGACGCGCCCTGGCCGTGGACCGCCCCCTGCCAGAGCATCGCGCTCATGTGGCCGCTGGCGACCCACATCGGGTGTGCGTCCTCGATCGGGTGGTTCTCCGAGTTGAAGATCGGG
>CAZSJP010000533.1:0-3391 GCA_964606675.1 uncultured bacterium | reverse complement strand
CAACGGATCGCTGGAAATCGTAGTACATCGCCTGCCGGAGCCACAACTGCGAGTATTCGCTGTCAAGCGCGGGCAGGTAGTGCGAGTAGCAATCGTTGCCGCTGATGGCGTCGAGCCGGCTGAAGTCCTCGTGGTCGACGCCCCACTGGAACCACCGCTGGCCGTCGAACAGCGTGCCCATCACCTTAACGTGTAGCGGCACGTCGGCGTCCATGCTTCGGATCACGCCCTTCATCCACTCGTGGTAGGCGCAGAAGCGTTGCTGGTTGAAGATGCACCAGTCGTACCACAGCGCGCGCGTCGAATCGCCGTGGGATGCAACGTCGGCGCCCGGCTCCAAGTCGTAGAGAGCGGCGTTTCGATCCTGCGCGCCGGGTGCCGACTTGAGCACTGGGACGTCTCCGAACGACGTGTACGCGGTCCCGTAGCGTTCATTCAGCGCGTCGACCGTGCCATGCTTCGTCTCCAGCCATCGCTCGAACGCGGCGCGAGAGCGATCTGAGTAGTCCTCGTACGTGGGCTCGTTGGTCAGGTCGATCGAGAACAGGGCCGGATGGCCGGCGATGGGTGGGATCAGCTTGCGCAGGTAGCGCTGGGTGATCTCTCTCGCGAACGGATGGTCGACGTCGTATTGGAAGAACCGCAGATGGTCGTTGCGCATCTCCGGGTGAAGGTCGTACGCCCATTTCGGCATGTTGGGCCCGTAGAGCACGTTGACGGCGATATTGTGCTCCGCGGCTCGGTCGAGCACGGCGACTAGCTCTTCGACAGCCTTGTCGTCTTCGGTGTCCGGCGTCGGGAACAACTGCCCCGAGACGATGACGACCTGGATCGCGTTGAAGCCGTAGTCGTTGAACTTCGGTATGTCGTCGCGCACCTGCTGGAAGTGGCCGTATCCGGTGAAGAACACCGGAGTTCGGCCCTGGTGGAAGGCACCGTCGCGGATATCGACGCTGCCGGTTCGGTAGCGCGGGACGGGCGGCGCTTTCGACGGATCGGCCAACAGCGCATGGGCTTCGGCTATTCCGCGGTTGGCCGACGCGATCACGTAGTCCGCGATGGCTGCGCCACGCATCGCCGTCGACGTGGCGCCTGTCGAGATATCCTCCTCCGCGTAGTCGATGAAGTTCGTCACCACCGTGCGCGAGACGGTCGGATACGACGCGTCGATCCCACGCTCTTTCGCCCTATCGAGCAGGCCGTCGAGCAGGCCGAGCAGATCGCGCGCGACGTCGAGCTGCCGACGCACGCCGTCGCGGATGCGGTCGACCGGCTCGTCCAGGCGTCTGCCAGCGACCTCCAGCGAACTGAGGAACGCGTTCACGTCGCCGGTCTCAAGCGCGTCGAGATCGACCGCGGCCGCCGACTCTTCCAGCGCTGTATCTCGTGCGCGCAGCCCATCGCCCGACATCGACAACTCGCGCACCGCGTCATAGTTGGCCAGGTACGCCCGCAGTTCGGTCACCACCCGCTCGCCATTCTCGGAGTGCAGTTCGGCTGAGATCAGCTGCCCGCTCGCGGCGTGGTTGATGTCGTGTATGACCACGCAGTACCGCGTTCCCGGTATGGCATCCTCGGTCAGGGCTATCGGGTCGCCGCCGCCGTGGAACTCGACGATGCGCTCGCCGTCGATGTAGACCACGCCGTCGTCGTCGATACGGAACAGCAGCCAGAGTTTGCTGCCCGTCGGATCGACGCCGCCGATCGTCTCAGGCACTTCGACCCATTTGCGGTACCACGCCTTGGAGTCGGGCGGAAACCACTTGTAGTCGGTTCCGACGACGTCCCAGTCCGAGTCGTCGTAGGTGGGGTCCTCCGGCCCGGCGAAGTCGCCCCGCTTGAATCGCCAGTCTTCGAGCGACAGGTCGGCAATGTTCCTGAGTGCGGCTATCCTATCCACGTCGATCCTTTCGTTGTGCGGGCCTGATGTATGTGCCGAGTCAGTCGAACTGCACCACCCTGGCCGGTGCGCCGGTGCGCAGCGATTCGTTGGCAGCCCATCCTATCGCCGTAATGTGCAGCGCGTCGAACAGGTCCTGCGGCGGCCGGGTGTCCTGTTCGATCGCCGTCACGAACGCCTGCAAGCACGCACCCCAAGCCGAGCCGTGTCCGTCGGAATCGCGAAGTGTGCTGCCCAGGTCGTATTCCGCCTCAAGCGCCGACAAGTCCTTCCACGCGGAGATCTTGTCGTCCTCGACGACGGCGGCCTTGTCGAACTCGAAACAGCCGCGAGTCCCTTGCAGGCTGTATCCGCAGAGCGTCGGCCGCCAGGAGAACACGTCGTCGACAAACTCCAGTATCCGCCCCGAAGGCAGTTTGCCGACCGTCGTCACGCGGTCGTGCTTGGCGTACTCGGGCATAGTCCGCGGGCCAGGGCCGTAGCTGTAGACCTCGACCACGCGTTCGCCGAAAATCCCCAACAGGGGCATGGCGTTGTGGACGGCGCTGACTCGGCCGCCCGGGCTCTCCATCCATAGTTCGCCACGCCACGTGAGGCCTCCATCATCGTTGCGCCCCATGGTCTTGCAGTCGTGGATGTAGTGGCCTCTGCCGAACGTCGGGTCGCCAAGGATGCCCTTCCTCGCAAGCTCTGCCATAACCACGTTCTTACGTTCGTAGCAGTCGGTCTCGATGAGCATGTACTTGCGTCCGGTCGCCCGTGCCGCGACAATGAGCGCGTCGACCTCCGCTTCGTCGGATGCGGCGATGTACTGGCATAGCACGTGCTTGCCGGCGTTCATGGCCGCCAGCGCCTGCGGACCATGGGCTGGCAACGGCGTCGCGATCACCAAGATATCGACGTCCGTGTCGAGCATGCCATCGAGCGTTCGGTGGGCCTGGCTGACATTCTGCTCGTCGGCGACCTGGCGCAATCGCTCCTCGTCGACATCGCAAATCGCGCCCACTTCGACGTCGGGCATGCGCCGGACGACGTCGAAGAACGCTCGCCCAACCCCGAGTCCCACGATCCCTATCTTCGTCATAACAACAGGCTTCCTGGCATTTTCGCCATGGGCTGCAAACTCACATCGTCTCGACGGCTCCGGGAGCGACGATCTTGTTGACATGCTCGCGGTCGTCGTCCGTGATGTCTACCGAGAGCGCTCCGATGCTGTCGTTGAGCTGCTCAACCGTCCGCGGGCCGACGATGGGCGCGGTGACAGCCGGGTGCCCGAGGCACCATGCCGTAGCGAACTGGCTGAGCGTGCAGCCTTTCGCGTCTGCCAGCAGCGCCAGTCGGTCGGCCAGGTGCAGCAGGCGTTGGCCGGTCGGAGACGAGATCTGTGCCGCACGCCGCGCCATTCGCCCACCGTCGGCAACGTCCGCCTCCCCGGCACGATGCCGACCGGACAGCCAGCCACCGGAGACCGGGCTGTACGGTATCACCGCG
>CAZSJP010000532.1:2409-3920 GCA_964606675.1 uncultured bacterium | reverse complement strand
CGTACGTTCGCCGGTGCACGTGGTGAGGACAACGTCATGACACATCACATCTAGGTCACACACCTGCTGCATAGCACCGCCTCGTCGTATTGCTGCATGTCCCATGGTGGCCCAATCTAGTGTGCGCGGCTGCGCCATCGACTCTCGGTTCGTCGCCGCGCACAGCTCCATCTCCCGCTGCTATCACTTTCTCGCTCACAACCACGCCTCAATCGCGCTCTCGACGGCGTCTTCGCCGGTCATGTGGCCAAAGCCGCTGTCGATGCGCGCCATCCTACCCCTCTCCCTCCCCCTTCTTCGCATCCCCATCCCTCGCAGCCCGAATCTGCTCCCCGAAATACCCCGTCAGAGTTCCGAGCAGGTGCTCGGCGACCTCTCTGACCGTGCGACCGTCGTCGGGGACGCGGAGGTCGAGCTGCTCGTCGGTGAGGCACGACAACTCGCCGATGAAACGCCCGAAGTCCTCGTTGGCCTGCCGGACGAAGTGGGGCACGTGGAAGTGCGGGTTGTCGCCGGTCAGACGCCCGCGCGCCAGCACCAGGTCGCGGTTGTGCGAGCGCAACTCGTGACCCCACAGTTGCAGGACCTCCAGCACCGTGAAGCCGTCCGGCGTCTTCAGCGGCAGGCTCTCGTATGTGGTCGTTTCGAGCACGTCGCTCGTCCGCTGTTGCTGCGCGTCGTGCAGTGCGCGCGTCAGCCGCTCGACTTCGTCTCTGGGCATGGTCGTCTCCTTCATGCTGCTTCGCGCCCGCCGCGGCCGCCCATCACTCGCCCGCCGCCAGCCAATCCACGATGAGTCGCTCGTCGTCGTCGGTCCAGGGGTCGGCGTCGGCTTCTTTCATGGCGTCGAAGCCGCTGTAGATGTGCGCCATCTGGGCGCGGTACGATCCATCGGCAACGGCATCGGCGCGCCATTGTCGGAAACTCGCGCGGTCGTACGCCTTCACTTTGCGGTCGACGGCTTCCGGGTCGACGATGGACCGCAGCAGTTCGTCCATGTGCGCCACTACGTCGGGCCGCTCGGGTGCCAGGTCGTGCAGCTCGTTCGGGTCGTCGTCCAGGTTGAACAACTGCGACGGATATCCGACGTAGACGACGTGCTTCCATGGGCCCTCGCGGAGCATGAACGTGCCAGTGCACATAGATGTGTCGTGGTACTCGCTGAGCGCCCAGCCGGGGTGCTCCGGCGGTCCTCCAACAAGCTCGGGACAGAGCGAATACCCATCCAGCGCGCCCGAGTGCGGCAATCGCGCCATGTCCATCAGCGTCGGGTACAGGTCGACCAGCGACACGAGCGTGTCCACCTCGACTCCTTCGCGCACGTTGGGACCGGCGACGATCATCGGTATCCGCACCGACGCCTCGAACGGCGACATCTTGTAGAACTGGTTGTGCTCCAGCGCAAGCTCGCCGTGGTCGCTGGAGAAGATGACGACCGTGGAGTCGGCAAGCTGCAGGTCGTCGAGCGTGTCGAGCACCGTACCCAGCATCGCGTCGACCTCGGCTATCTG
>CAZSJP010000532.1:0-2385 GCA_964606675.1 uncultured bacterium | reverse complement strand
ACGAGTCGGACCGTATCCGGGTCGAAGCCCCAGAGCCAGTTCTTGTTCAGCTCCTGATAGTCGAGCGCCGGGTGCGAATACGTGTGCGGCTCGGGAATGTCCACGAGCGCCTCGTCGATCATGTCGAGGTAATGGCGGGATATCCTGAACTCCGGGTGCGGAGAACGGATGCCGACGCGAACAAAGAACGGCCCGGCTCGGTCGGCAACTCTCTCGCGCAACCAGTTGACGGTGGCGTCGACGTCGTCCCAGTCGCGGGTGTGGATGCAGCGTTCATCGCTCTCGATTACGCTGGGGCCGCCCATGCGATACGCGGGCCTCGGGATGTTGGCCGAGCGGGTCCAGGCGGTGACGCGAGCACGCGACGTGTGCCCGCCGCTCAGGTGATCGGACTTGCCGAACAGGCCGACGGCATAGCCGCCCGCCTCGAGGTCGTCGAAATACGTGCGGTCGCTCTCTTCGAGGCCCTTGTGGTTGTTCCAGCCCTCGCAGTTGTGCGTGTAGAGGCCGCTCACCATCGACGCGCGCGACGGGCAGCATATCGGGTTGTTGGTGTATGCATTTCGGAACAGCACGCCTCGGGCCGCGAGCCGATCCATGTTCGGAGTCGCGCCCGTGAGAGCCGGGTGAAAGCCCATGCAGCCCATCATGCGCCCATCCATACTGTCGGTGTGCACGTGGATGATGTTCGGTCGGTCGGGTTCTTCTGAAGACACGTCGCTCTCCTATGTAGCTCCAGCGGGTCTCGGGTCGATTCGCCTAGCTGCCAAGTTCTCGTTTGATCGTCTGAAACGCCTGCCGCGTGGTCTCCAGGCTTTCGGCGTGGAAGGCGTGCGGTCTGAAGTCGGGCGGCGTGCCGAACGCGTAGCCGAAGAAATCGCAGCCCTCGTCGTACCATCGCCGCCAGAGACTCGGATCGCAGAACTCCTTCTTCTCGCCCATACCGATGATCGTCGTCATGACGCGCTGATCGGGCTTCTTCACGGAGAGTAGCCATTCGAGCACTTCGGGTTTGGTGACCTCGGCGAACAGCCCGTCGCTCTCGTTCATCATCGGGTGGTCGTGCCACACCGGCTGGTCGGCGGACAGATACGGCACGTTGAAGCATATCTTGGTCGACGGGCTGGTCTCTTTGACGGCGTCGCGGATGCTGCGGAACTGCCGCGCCATGACCTCGCGCTTGTACGCAAGCGATTCCTCGGGCGTGATATCTTCCGCTTTCTCGGGCATCGGGCGACCGATGATCTCCTCGAACGGCTTCTCGACGAACGGCGCCGGCTCGACCGGAAACTCGTTCGTCTCGACGTCGCCGTAGAGGAACATGTCGAACAGAATCCAGTCGACCGGGTACTCGCGGAGAAACTCTCGCACGCGCTCGCACAACAGATCGGTCCACGGCGTCTCGGGCGCGATGCATAGGCCGTGGAGCTTCGAAGGGAACAGCCAGTCCCATCGAAGGCCGCGCATCATGAAGTCCCAGCTCACGCTGAAAAACGACCAGAACGGCACGCCGGCGCCCTTTGAGATCTCATAGAGCCGCGGCAGTAGCTCGATGCCAGGCCCTGGAGCGAGTGGCCCCAACTTGCTCGGATAGAACGCGTAGCCGCTCTGCGCATACGCCTGGCAGAGCATCGCGTTGTTGCCGAACTCCATGTGCCAGTCGAAGTACTCTTGCGGGTCGATGAACGCCCAGTCCTGGGGCAACGACGCTAGCACGTAGTCGTCGCTATAGCGCGCCCAATTGAGGTCGCAGCACATCAGTCTGATCGGATCGTGCATGATTCCCCTCCGTGGTTGTTCTGCCTGGTCTGCGGGTTGTCACAACATGAACCGTGCGCCGTCGCGGGCGAGTCTGAGGTTCGGGTGAGAACTCTCCAGATGGCACCGCCCGCATCCCACGGGACTTCGCGCCTCGTCAGGATGCCGTCCATGAGGGAGCCTCGGTCGACACTGCGTCGGTGTCGCGTCGCAGCACGTTCACCTGCCTTCCGATCGACCACTCTCGAAGTGTATTCGGTGCCGTTGTCCGCGCGTATGCTCTGGTCGACACGTCGTGGACGCCCTCAAGATCATGCCTCGTATCAGGCGTAGTACTTGTCGATGGTGGCCTCTACGGTTGCGGCCCACCGGGTCAGGTTCTCTGGGTTGTTGGCGATCGTGCTGATATCCTTCAGCACGAACTCCACAGTTGTACCATGCTCCTTGCAAGCCTCGCAGTAGCCCGCAACCTCGTGTTCGACCGGTTCGGGATTGAACTGAGGCATTGCCACGAATGCGGGATTCGGTTTCGCGGCCATCACGAAATCCTTACCGATACGCTCTGCCGCCAACTGCGGATCGGCCCAGGGCGTGATGGATATCTTGCGCAAGTTCTTGAACCGCTTG
>CAZSJP010000531.1:0-3921 GCA_964606675.1 uncultured bacterium | reverse complement strand
TAGGCAACACCATATCTGGTCCGAGCCGGTCATCGAAGGAACAGGCGCGACGGCTCACCTCGAGAGCCCGCACGGGATTGGTCTCGACAAGGACGGCAACATCCTCATCGCCGACCAGAGAGCCAATGCGGTTCTGCGATACACCGCGCAGGGCGAATACATGGGCACGATCAACAATGGCACCGGAAGGGCGCCCGGGCAGGTTCAGGAACCGCGCATCGTGATGTCGGATTCAGAGGGTGACATCTACGTCAGCGACAGCAAGGGCGACCGTCCGCGGATGCAGGTGTTCAGCCATTCGGGCGAGTTCCTGCGGATATTCGCGCCGAAGGGCATCCAGCCCGGCATGATATTGCGGGGGCACGGGATGGATTTCGGTCCGCAGGAACGCCTGCACGTCGTCGACGTGGACAACATGCGGGTTAACGTCTACAGCAAGCCGGGCGAGTTCCTCTTCGACTGGGGCACGGAAGGTCTGAACGCCGGCGAGTTCAACGCGCCGCACGGTCTGTGCATCGACAGGAACGGCGACGTGTTCGTCACCGGATACTACGGCCCGACCCAGGAGTTCAACTCCGATGGCGACTATCTCTTCGCGTTCTGCCACGGAGAGCCACCGAACGGCCCGGTTTACTTCCATAACGTAACGGGCGACCGCTGGGGAAACGTCCACGTGATGGTTCGCACCAAGTCCGGCGGCCAGGGCGAACGCCAGACGGAAGGCAGAAGAGTGAGCATCGCGAAATACAACAACAACGGGGACCTCGTCACCGAGTGGAGCTTCACGACGCCGGACCACCGCGAATCGACCGCTGTAGTCGACTCGGAGGGGCGCGTCTACGCTCTGTTCACGAGCGACACCGAGATGGGCGTAGAGACTTTCGCCGAGGAATGATCGACGGGCCCGGAGACTCACGATGTGTAGTGCAGCATGGACGCGGAAGGGTCTCTCAGCGTCCACGCTGACGAGAGCGGATATGGCACGCGCCGGATGAGAACGCCCCCATGCGGCTGTGAGCATTTGAAGCGGCTCGGGGCTCTGACTATGACTGCCGAATGGACCGATTGGGACATAGGAGCATCGGGACGATGGGATCTGCTACGAAACACGATCGCGCGTCAATCGAACCTACTCTAGTGTATGTGCAGCCAGGGGCGGAGCAGCGCTTCAAAGCGGTGATGACGGCGACGACGCTCACGGGTGCGAGGGTGCCAGGGGGAGTTCAATGGTCCGTCAACGACGTTCCGGGCGGCACGGAAGAGTTCGGTACGATCGACGAGTCGGGGCTGTACCGCGCGCCGTCGAAGATGCCCTCGCCGCGCGAGATTCACATAGGCGCGGAGGTCCCCGAGGCCGCCAACCGGTGGCTCTGGGCGACGCTGATAGTCGGAAACACGCCACCGAGATACCGCCAACACCGCATCTGGTCCGAAACCGTGGTGGAGGGGACGAACCAGACCGAGCACCTCAAAGATCCACACGGTATAGGTTTCGACGTAGACGGCAACGTCTTGATTGCCGACCACGGTCGCGACGCGATCTACCGGTACACACGAGAGGGCGAGTTCCTGGATCGGATAGGCGCTGGCGGCGAAGGACGAGACCCCGTCGAGTTCACCAAGCCGCGTGCGGTGAGGTCGAACGCGTCCGGGCGTATCTACGTCACCGACATCACCGAGGACCGTCCGCAGGTCGTAGTGTTCAGCCCGGCAGGAGAGTTGCTGCAGAAGTTCGGCGAGCAGGGGCGAGAGCCTGGCATGCTGTTGCGGGCCCATGGCATGGACTTCGACCAACAGCAGCGGATGTACGTCGTCGACGTCGACAACGCGCGGGTCTCCGTATACGACGATTCGGGCGAGTTCCTCCATCACTGGGGCACGGAGGGCCTGTTCCCGGGTCAGTTCAACGCGCCGCACGGTCTGTTCGTCGACAGGAGCAGCGACGTGTTCGTCACGGGATACTACGGACCGACTCAGAAGTTCACTGCCGAAGGCGACTATCTCCTCGGGTTCTGCCACGGAAGCCCACCGGACGATCCGGTGTACTTCCACAACCTGACGGGCGATCGTTGGGGGAACGCCTACGTTACTATTCGTACGAAAGAGGGCGAAGACAGGGGAGAGGGGGATATCCAAAGGATCGGCAAGAGGATCAGTTTCAGGAAATACAACAACCACGGAGACTACATCACGGAATTGAGCCTGGCAGCGCCGGACTATTGGGAGACGTCGGCCGCTGTCGATGCCGACGGCCACGTCTACGCTCTGTTCAGGGGCACCAACGAGATGGGTGTCGAGACGTTCGTGGAGGAGTGAAGGACCCGCAAGTGGCAAGCGGCGTCCCAAGGATGGGCACGGCCACCCAGGTCGCGCAAGGGCGACAGGAGTCCGCTCACCGATCGGTCGACACGTGCCGCGAGTGGTGCAACAGCCTGGCGCCGGCCGGCGACGTCAGTGCATGGACAGAGTCACGCCAAGCCGATGGACGTCGAACTCGGGTCCGTAGTCGTTGCAGCTGTAGTCGAACCTGGCGTACATGTCACTGATCGCCATGCCCACGCCGCCGCCGAGACTGAGCCACCCTTCCTGGATTTTCGACGGTCGCCGCCCTGCCCGAAGTGCCACGGTAAGGCCGGGCGTCATGCTCGACATGTCGCCGAGATACTCGACGCCGATCGCCGCATCGAGGTCGACGTCACGGCGATCGACGCCGTCGACGTGCAGCATGATCTTGTTGGTGGGGTCGGCGATCCCCGTGGCGAGCTCGACCACGTCGGCCGCAAACCCTACGCGATAGGTTAGCGGGAGATCGAATCTGGCGTCGACGTATTTTTGTGTGGTCGCGAAGTTTTGCAGGGACATGTTGATGGTGAGATTGCGCATGCCCGTGTTGTACTGGGTTCCGGCATCGACGGCGAGGGTGCCGATGCGGTTGTCGCGGTATTGGTCGATGTATTGCTTGCCCTGAGACCAAGAGAACACCTGGCTCGAACCGAAGTCCTCGACCACGTATTTGAGGTGAGCGCCGCACGCAAAGTGATCGGTAAGCTGTGCGCCGACGAACCCGCCGAGGGCCCAAGCGGAGATTTCGACGTCGTCTGTGCGCTCGTAGTCGTACGGAGGGTTGTGGGCGCGCACGGTGCCCCGGATATCCCCGAAGTCGGCGCTCAGGAACGACAGGCCCGCAACCACCTGCCCCACCTTATGCGCAACGGCGAAGTGGTTCACGGAGATATCCGCGGGCCAATCCGTCCGGGTGGCGGAGATAGCCAGGCCATCTATCGAAGCGACTCCGGCGGGGTTGTAGAAGATGACGGCGGGGTCGCCGATTGCGGCACTAAACGCGCCGCCCATGCCTTCGGCGCGCGCGCTGCCACCGATCTGCAAGAAGGTCATGCCCGCCTGACCGCGCCGTTGAACCGTCTCCGGGTCGTATCCTTCGCTGAGGTCGTAGTCTGCCGCTCGCGCCGCGCCAACGATCGATGAGATCGCGAGGGCGAGAACCACCGGGAGAATCCTCGCGCTATTCATGATTCGGCTTCTTGAACGCCGTTCTTCCGTTTGGTGGCAGCTACCTGATCACCACGAACTTCCCGACTCCGGTGCCATGGTCGGGATGATGCACGACGTAGATGTACAGACCGCTCACTATGTACTGGTTGTCGGAGTTCCGTCCGTCCCAGAAGAGCAAAGTGCCCGCTTCGTGCTTCAGCGTCGCGACGAGATTCAGCGCCGACGTGTATATCTTGATCGTCGTCGGACTGGTCTCGTTCGGCGTCGGAAGATGGGCAAACCGAAGACGCTCGTAACCCTCCAGGTCGGACTTGGGCCCGAACGTCCTGCCGGATACGTTGTAAGGGTTGGGCACGACAAGAACGCTGTCGAGAGCCGCGTCGGCCCGTGTGTCCGGTACGAACGCCG
>CAZSJP010000530.1:0-3922 GCA_964606675.1 uncultured bacterium | reverse complement strand
CGATCCAGAAGACGTCCTTGCCGTCGGGTTCCCAGCTCCCTCGCGTCCGCGACCGGAACCTGAGCCGGAGCCGCCGGCGGTCGATCTGACAGAAGATGAAGCCTCCGAGCCGATGCCGGTGGCGGACGACCTGGAAGCGGAGACCGATGGCGCTGAAGATGAGACGGCCGAGGCGCCGCCCTCCGACGGCGTCGAAGCGCCCGTGCCCAGCGGAGACGCCTCCTCGCCCGTCGAACCCGCCGACGACGCCGGTGTAGATGATATCGCAGCTGATGAGGACAACGGAGTACCGGCTCCGTCCGACGCCGTTGGGGCAGAGCCCGAAAGCGCTCCGGAAGCCCCCACGCCAGTGGAAGAAACCTCCGACGCCTCGGACGAGTAGCCCGGCACGGGGCGTCGGGTTGACCACGAGGGCCCTCCATGCCATACCTGGAAGATGCTGTACCCTTCTCACTGAAGCCCGGCGATTACGATAGCTTCGAGGCGGATATGAGCCGCCTCCTGCAGCAATTCATGGGCGCCAAGAAGCCGTTTCATCCCTTCAGCGAGGGAGCATGGCGGCCGCCCACGGATATCTACGAGACCGACGAAGAGTTCGTGGTCGTGATGGAGATACCGGGCGCGGACAAGGCGTCTATAGAGCTGGAGGTCAGGCAGAACACGCTCATAGTGCGTGGCAAGCGGGAGCACGACCGGTCTACCAGCCAGGTTAGCTATCACCAGATGGAGATCAAGTTCGGCCCCTTCGAGGCCACGCTGAGGCTGCCGCGCGGCCTCGACGCTGACAGCGCGCAAGCCAAGTATAGCAGTGGATTCCTGACTGTAGCCGTGCCCAAGAGACCGCCCGAACCCAGAGCAATCGACATCGCCTCCGGGGATTGAAGCCCATGGATCAGCCAGCCGGCCAGGGCGCGGGAGCGCAGACGCCTCACGACGTGCCCGACATATTGGGATTGGTGGCCAGAGACGAACTGGTCGTCTTTCCGCTCATGATGGCGCAACTTCAGGTCCGAGACGAGCCTACGATCCGCCTGATCGACACCGCGCTTGCCAGCCACCGCATAGTCGGATTCGTCGGCACGGCCGTCCCGAGCGGCGATCCTGCAGATGCGATCGACGCCGACGCCGCGTCGCGTGAGACCGAACCGACCGACGAGGCCCCAGACGACGACACCGAGGAGATCGCGGTAACGACTCCGGACGACGCCTCCGGCATCTCGTTGCCGAGGATCGGCACTGCGACGGTCATTCACAAGATGCTCAAGACCCCCGATGGCGCGGTCAACGTACTGATTCAGGGAGTCGCCCGCGTCGAGTTCAGCGAGCTGACACAGGACCGGCCCTACCCCATGGCCCGTGCCCGGCGCCTCGACAGCGCACTCGATGGGTCGCCCGAGACCGAGGCGCTTGCGCGGAACGTTGGCGAGCAGTTCGAGCGAATGATCGACATGGAGGCGCAGCTTCCGGACGAATGGAAAGCTGTAATCCGGACGATGGTGCACAATCCGGATCACCTGAGCGATTTCGTCGCGGCCAACCTGGACGTGAGCCTGGAGGAGAAACGGCGGCTGCTCGAGATGCTGTCGGTTCGCGACCGTCTCGACAAGCTTTCGACGCTGCTCAGCAACGAACTGCACGTAATGGAGTTACATGACAAGATCCAGAGCCAGGTCCAGGGCGAGATGGATCGTAGCCAGCGTGAGTTCGTCCTGCGCAAGCAACTCGACGCCATCCGGCAGGAACTGGGCGAGCAAGACGAACACGATGCCGAAATAGGCGATCTGCGCGCGAAGCTCGAAGAAGCCAACTTGCCGCAACAGGCGAAGGAAGCGGCCGAGCGCGAACTCGACCGTCTCGCCAGAATGTCCCCGGCCGCGGCCGAGTACACCGTCTCCCGGACGTACGTCGACTGGATCCTCGCGTTGCCGTGGGACGAGTCGACCGACGACAATCTCGACATCGGCGGCGCGAGGCGAGTCCTCGACGCGGATCACTATGCATTAGCGCGCATAAAGGATCGGATTCTCGAGTACCTTTCCGTCAGGAAGCTGAAAGCGGACATGAAGGGGCCGATCCTGTGCTTCTCGGGTCCTCCCGGTGTCGGCAAGACCTCGCTCGGCCGCTCTATCGCGCGTGCACTCGGCCGGAAGTTCGCACGGATGAGCCTTGGCGGCATTCGGGACGAAGCGGAGATACGAGGACACCGACGGACCTACGTCGGCGCCCTCCCCGGAAGGATCGTGCAGGCATTACGGACAGCCGGAACCAACAACCCCGTGATCGTCCTCGACGAGGTGGACAAGATCGGGCAGGACTTCCGGGGCGACCCGTCGAGCGCGTTGTTGGAGGTCCTCGATCCTGAGCAGAACTCCACTTTCAGCGACCACTATCTCGAGATCGAGATGGATCTCTCGAAGGTCATGTTCATCACTACCGCGAACCAGCTTGGGTCGATACCCGCCGCTCTGCGTGACCGTATGGAAGTGCTGGAGTTGCCCGGATACACCGAGGAAGAGAAGCTGCAGATCGCCCGACGGCATCTGCTTCCACGGCAGTTAGACGCGCACGGCCTTGCGGATGGCCAGCTTCGGGTCACCCGCACGGCGCTCCAGCGGATCGTCGGCGCGTACACGCGTGAGGCCGGAGTACGTAACCTGGAGCGAGAATTGGCGAGCATCTGCCGCAAGACGGCCCGGCGGATCGTCGAAGGCAAAGACGGCCCCGTTACCGTCGGTGCGCGAGGCCTGCCGAAGTATCTCGGCCCGATTCGATTCGAGTCGGAAGCCGCGGAGCAGTTGATGGAGGCCGGCGTCGTCACCGGTATGGCGGCGACCACCGTCGGCGGCGAGATCATCTTCGTCGAGGCCACCAAGATGCCGGGCGACGGGCAGTTGATCCTGACGGGGCAACTGGGCGAGGTGATGCGCGAATCGGCTCGCGCGGCACTGTCATACCTGAAGTCGCAACACGACCGCTTCGGGATACCAGCCGGCGCGTTCAAATGCGACATGCATATTCACGTGCCCGCCGGATCGACACCGAAGGAGGGGCCGTCCGCCGGCGTTACGCTGTTGACAGCGCTTGTGTCGCTCTTCACGAACAGGCGAGCGCGGGGCGACGTCGCGATGACCGGCGAGATAAACCTGCGTGGCAAGGTGATGCCCATCGGCGGCGTGAAGGACAAATCGCTCGCCGCCCAGCGCGCCGGGATCAAGACGATCATCCTGCCCGCTCGCAACAAGCGCGATCTGGAAGACATCCCCGAGTCGATCCGGAAGAAGATTCGCTTCGTCTTCGCGGAACATATAGACGACGTCCTCGAAATGGCGCTCGAACCGGCGAAGAAGAGCAAGCCGCGTGCAGCCGCGTCGAAGGACGACAAGTAGGTCGCCCCGCGACCGCGGATGCCAGACTGACATTTCGCAGGGCAGCGCGAGGTCGGGCGGTGTCCGTATGTATGGGGGTAGGGTGAGCGGCTAGTCAGCCATAGGCTTCGCCGGATATGTAGCGCGGCGAGGGGCGGTCGATCGGATGTCGGCCGTCGCGCGCGGCGCAGCAGAAGGAGACGGGGGTATGGGTCCCGAACATATGTTTGGCGGGGGTGGATGGTCGCCGTTCCAGACGATCATGCCCGTGATCATGATCGTCTTCATGCTGGCTTGTGTGCTCATGTTCATGAGACGGCGTGGTCGCGGGCCGCCTTGGCGCGGAGGGCACGGGGGTCCGTCCGACGACGCTGGTTCGGAATCGGCGCTCGACATCGTCAAGAAGCGCTATGCCAGCGGCGAGATCTCGAAAGAGGAGTACGACCAAATGCGGCAAGACCTGGAGTAGCGGCGGGGGGATCCGGCGTTTCATGTCGCCGCGACTGACGTTCCCTCGGTCGGGGTGTGGCCGTTCTTCCTTCTTCCCCCTATCTCCT
>CAZSJP010000529.1:0-3933 GCA_964606675.1 uncultured bacterium | reverse complement strand
ATGGCGTTACCACTGTGGGCTGCTGCGGACCGTGGTGCCGCCGAGGCGCAAATGTGGGGCCGAGAGGCGACCGATCTGGCTTCGTAACATGCGGGATCATAATGCAACCGGGGAGGGCCGGGCAATGATGGGACGTGAAAAACTGTGGGCTGCTTTACTGCTAGCGATGGGCTTTGCACTAGGCGCATGCGGAAGCGATGAGCCCCCCGCCCCGAAGATCATGCCAGCTGAGGAAATCGCAGTCACAACATCCGATGGCATGACTATCGAGGCGACCTGGAAGGCCGTCGAAGGGTCGAAATCGGTCTTGGTATGCGTACCTACGGTCGGCCATGACAGGACGTCGTGGCAGGTTACCGCCGGGTCGCTCACTCGTGCAGGATACTCCGTGCTCTCCACGGATCTGCGCGACGTCGAGCACTTGAACCTGTCGCCGGGAGCGTCTGGTGGCCGGTGGACGGCGTCGGATTCGGCGACTGCGATCGGTGCCTACGTGCGTGACGTTCTGGCTTCATTGGCGGTCGCTCGCCAGAAAGCCGGCGCGCGCTCAAGAGTTGTGATCGTTGGCGGCGGACTTGGTGGCGTAGTGGGGCTATACTCGGCCGTGCAAGACTCTCGGGTCAAGGGCGTCGCTCTGATGACCCCGCCCGGGGGCTTCTCCAGGCTGGTTGCACAAGGTCTGGTCGGAAAGTACGGAGACAGGCCCATCCTCGTGATGAACGAAGTGCCCGCTGCGCCCCACACCACTGCATGCACGATGGACACCTGGGTCGGGCGAGGAACCGCGCTCGAGCTGAGCCTGACGCGCCCCCAGGTCAAGACTGCGTTGGCCGCGAAGCGTGACGCGATGGCGAAACTGACGAACTGGGCCCACGCCTCGATGCGATAGCTCGCTGGGCCGCGGCGCCGGGAACCGGTACCGGGTCGCGGCGTTGACCGTTTGGCCGCCCGGGCGGCCGCGGCGCAGGAACCGCGCGTACGATGCACCGGCCGGCCTGCGAAGCGCGATCGCCCCCTGCTGACGATGCTGACGATCGGGGGTCTCTGCCGGCCAGCTACGCCCGCCCCGAATCCATAGCCTTGAGGAATTGCCTGCCTTGGTACGGATCGCCGGCATCGCTCTGGCCCTCCAACTGGTCTACCTCGCCGCAACTGCCCTGTGGTCGCCACTCGAGTCGCAGTCGTGGTATGGCGGTCGGGACGCGCAAATTTTCATCCATGCGGCACAATCTGTCGGCACTGGTCGCTACGATACGTACGACGGAGACCCGCGGTTCAGGTACTCGCGGCCACCCGGATACCCCATCATCGTGTGGGCGCTTGGCGCGGACAACTCAGACGGCCCGTCGTGGCCACTTCTGATCTGCAACGCAACGTTGGCGTCGCTTGCCTGCATGTCGATAGCGGCCATTCTGACCATGATGGGATACGAACCGGTTACCGTGCGGATAGCGGGCATAGTGGCGGCTTTCATGCTTCTCCCCTACCCCGCACTCGTGCGCCCGGACCTGGCCAACGTCGCGTTCTGCTACGGCGCCTCGGCGCTGGTGCTGCTGGCCGCGAAGCGGAGATCGTATGCGTTCGCAGTGGTTGCCGGCCTCGTCCTGGGCTATGCCGGCATCGTGAGGTCGACCGCGACCGTTTTCGTCATCGGTGCGCCATTGGCCGCTCTCGGACTGTACGGCACACGATCGTGGCGCACCATCGTCGTCGTAATCGCAGTGTCGCTTCCGATACCCCTCGGATGGGCGGCGCACGTCAACAGCCAAGTGGGCGTCTTCAGCGTGGCGACGCACGGTCTCGCCAACAATCTGTATTGCAGGACGATTCCCGGGCTCAAGGCGCGCGGCGTACCGGCCGTGCATGCAGCCCTTTCCGATGAAGCCTATGCCAGGGAGTTTCGGGAGGTTCCGCTCGATTGGAACGATCGCGAGCGGATCGAGTGGGAACGTGCGGAGCTACGGGCCAACGCGTCGCTATTCTGGCCCAACATCGTCCCGCTCGTGGTGCGAACCACGGGTCACGTGCTGTTGTCGTCGACTTCGCCCTGGAAGCTGCAGTTCCCCATAGACGTCCCGCGTCTGATTCTGCGGCCGCTCTATCTGGGGATCGGTCTGCTCTTCCTGCTTGGTGCCGCGGTGTCGGTTCGGCGCCGCGGATGGACGTTAGCAGGTGCGCTGATGTTCCTGTGGTGCGGCTTTCTCGTGCTCGTTATCCTCCTTGGTGCCAGCATGGCGCACAGGCATATGCTCCCAGCGCTCCTATCGACCGCGGCGTTCCACGCTGAAGGGATCGCGTTCCTGTACGACCGCATTCGGAGGAGGCTTGTAAGTTGACAGAGGCGATTGACAGGTTCGGATTCACGCCGACCCTCGCCGGCGTGTGGCTGGCCATCATCCTCGTCCTCTTCGCGGGGCTGGTTGCCGCGCTGTGGTACAACGCCAAGCTCAAGGGCCCGCTGTTTCTGCTGATCCGCACCACCTGGCACCCGAGAGCGGTCGAGGACGAACGCGTCATCGCCACCGGATACGACGTCGACACGTTCGTGATCGACCATTTGGTCGGCATTCGATTCGTGGTCAACCAAGTCCGCATGGTCTGCTGGGTGTTGGCCAGATTCGCGCGGGCGCAGGCGTTCTTCCACACGTTTGTCGACTACTACTCTCTGCCTGTCGCCATGCTAGCCTCACTGCGCGGCGTACCGTCACTGATCGTGGTGGACGGTGCGATAGACGCTCACTACCTGCCCGAACTGAAGTACGGAGTGTGGCACCGGCGCTTCCGTCGTTGGTGTGTGAAGACGGCCATCAGGCGGTCGATACTGCTTGCGTCCCATCCCTCGTTGCTGTCGTGCCCGGCCGAACCGTCTTACGCATCTCAGTACGACGTAACGATCGGCGTGTATCGCCTCGCCGGGATCGCCGAGGCCGAGAGGAACGACGCGACGGTCTCGCCGGGATACGCCGAACTGGACCCGGGCAACGAAGAACCCGCAGAGGGCTACGCTCAGCCGGACGTGATATTCGTCGCGGGACTGAGCCCGTGGATAACGCCAAGAGCGCACTGGGCGTACGCCGAGCGAAAGGGCCTCAGTACGGTCGTCGAAGCGGCGAAGCTGCTGCCGGACGTCGGGTTCCATCTTGTCGGCATGGGGCCGGAGTTCATCGCGGAACACTTCCCCGGCGCCGATACGTGCACCAATCTCCACGTTCATGGCTACGTTGCCTCAAATATCCTGATGGGCATGCTGCGCCAGACTCGGGTCTATGCCCTGCCGTCGGTTGCCGATGGCATGACGTACGGCCTTGCCCAGGCGATGCTTGCCGGGTGCGTCCCCGTTGTCTCAGCCTTGCGAACGCACGGGCACATGGTCGGCGACACGGGTGTGCTCGTCCCGAGCAGCAACCCGGACGATTGGGCGAGCGGAATTCGGCGCGGCTTGGAGATGGCCCCGTCGGACCGGGGCGCTTCGATGGCAGCGGCACGCATCCGAGCCCAATTCGGGTCGGAACGACACAGCGGCGCCCTGCTTGAGGCCATTGCACGCTATGTGTAGCGCTCGGGCACCGAGGGGGCACCGGTCGGCGTGGATGGTTGCCTTGCTGACCGCAGTCGCCGCGTCGGGCGTCGGTGCCGCTGAGGTGCCGTCGTACGCGCCGAAGGAGCTCCTCGTCCGCCTCGACGGCGGGGCGGGTAAGGTGGCCGCGGCAGGACTGTTTGCGCGATTGCGTCTTGTCGCCTCCCGACCGATTCTTCCCCCCAACACCGGCAGTATGCGCCCCGCTCGCGGCTCGCTATCCGCGTGGCACTTGTTTCGCATCGAAAGCGGGGCCGACCCGGCGGCCGTGGTCGATACGCTGACCGCGCACGGGCTGGTGGCGCACCCGAACAGGATCTACGGCTTCCACGCAGCACCGAACGATCCGGAATGGG
>CAZSJP010000528.1:0-3933 GCA_964606675.1 uncultured bacterium | reverse complement strand
ACGTGGTGCGTCACGGGAGAGAAGGTCTCGTCGGAGAGCGCTCGAAGGACCAGATTGGCATGCATGCTCTTCGGGCCGGAGACGTTGTCGGCCGGCACACCGTGCTCTTCGGCGGCACCGGCGAAACAATCGAGTTCGTACACCAGGTGCAGAGCCGCGACACGTTCGCGATGGGCGCGCTCCGTGCCGCCGAATGGGTCGCCGACAAACCGCCGGGGCTATACGACATGCGCGACGTTCTGGGGTTGCGATAGTGTCCGCAGCCCGCCTGAGAATCACTCTTTGAGCCATACGATTTCCCCCAACAGGAGCTTCCCATGGCGCATCTCGAACTGAACTGGACGACCGAATCGGCGAACATCGCCGGTTGCCCCGCAGTGATCGTCACCGACGGAGTGCCAAGCATCGTCGCCGGCACCGACGATGGCGACGTGATCGCTCTCGACGGGGCAGGCAAGGAGGTCTGGCGCACCTCGTTGGGCGCGACCGTATCCATGTGGCCGGTCGTCGATACCGTGCCCGGTTACGGACCCTCGATTCTGGCCGGTACGCAGGATGGCGTCCTCGCCTGTTTGTCGCCCGACGGCGACGTGCAATGGAAGTCGTCGCTCGAAGGTTCGTTCATGGACTTCACCAGCGTGTCGGTACTGCGCGGGGGTGGCGGCGCCGACATCGTGGCCACCAACCGAAACGCAACCGTCAGCGGCCTCTCGGCCGACGGCGAGTGCGTATGGAGGTTCGTAACCCACACCGAACCCATATGGCGCGCGAGCGGCACGGGGCCTGCGGCGGTTGGCGACATCGACGGGGACGGCGTCGACGAGATATTCTTCACTGCCGCCGAGGGCTATCTCTATTGCCTCAACGCCGACGGAGCGTTCCGATGGAGCGTCTACATCGGACACAACTCGCAGTATTCCGGTCCGGTTCTCGCCGACCTGGGCTCCGGGCCACGCGTCTGCATTGGTGGCACGTTGGACTCAGTCCGGTGCATCGATGCCGACGGTGACGTTACGTGGTCACAGCGCGGTGCCGGTGCCGGGTTCATCGAAGTGGGGCTTTCCGTGGGCGACATCAGCGGAGACGGGCGCGACGATATCGCGTTCGTGCACCAGGGCCGAGCGCTTCAGGCAGTCGACGGCGAGGGCGACATGCTCTGGTCGACGTTCGAGTACGTCGGTGGCGACCAACCGTTCGGACCGTCCATAGCCGACATCGATGGCGACGGCAAGATGGAACTGCTGCTTTCGCAGCGAAGCGGCGTCAAGACGAGGATCGTCCGAAGCGACGGATCGCTCATGGAAGAGCAGGAGATCCCCGGCGGCATGTCCGGCGGGCCGGTGGTGGCGGACGTCGACGGCGATGGCCTGCTTGAGGTGCTCATGTTGTCGATCTCCGACGGTGAGCTACGGTGCTTCAACACGAGTGCGCCCGCGCGGCCCGAGGCGGCCCCGTGGCCGACGAGCCGCGGCCCGTTCGACGGCAGGGCCAGCCGCTTGACCGGAGGATACTCGGCAACTGAGCCGGTGTTGCCGATGGCTGGCGACGAGGCTCTGACGCGGACTTCGCCGAATGAGATCGGCCTGGGCATCAACGAGATCGGATACGAGTCCGCCGTTGCCGACGCGATATGCGAGATCTGCCTGACCGATTCAGCCGGAGTGACGACACGCATCGTGGCGGGCGAGGAGAAGCGCGCAGAGCCGCGCATCGAGATACTCGAGCCGGGTCAGTACCTCGTGGAAGCCTCGCTCATCGACCCGAACACGAACCGCGTGCTCGGCATCACCGAAGAGAGAGTCGACGTCAGCCTGTTCGCGTCCGAGCGTGCCGAGGCCGGTACGCTACTCGACGAACTCAAGAGCATCGCCGACGCCGATGGCGAACTCTCGCGCGAACTGCAGCGGACCCACCGCCTGGCGACGATGCGTTGGTGGGACGTCAACGATCGGATCGCGGCGTACGGATCACTCTCGAACGACGACAAGCGCACTTTCATCGCCGAGGTGGCCGCCGCAACCGCGGCGTTCCGTCGCGAGATTGCGATCCAGCGCGGCCGCCTCGTCGCTGCGAAGGATGCCGAGAAACCAGTCGACTTCCTGCCGTGGCAGACCGAACACCCATGGTGCGCATTCGACCCCGATGCCGACGTGCCGACCGGCGATCCGACGACCGAGATCGAGATCAGGACCGACGGACGCGGTCACGAAGCCGTTGCGATACAGATCGCTAACGCGCTCACTCGGCCGCTTGAGATGCGTGCGTCGATGGATCAGTTGGCCGACGAGAACGGGTCGACCATCCCTGCGACCGACCATTTCGAGCTTCGTCGCGCTCTGTGGATCGTAACGCCCCTGGGCGGCGACAACGCCGACGCACTGCCGGAGTTGGGCAACGCCGGCATACTCCCGATCGGCGCTTCATCGAGCGCGCGGCTTTGGATCGACGTGCTCACGCGAGATCTGCCCCCCGGCACGTACACCACGACGCTTCATCTGAGGGCCTTGTCGAAATCCGACGCAACTTGGGATATCGCCGTCAGGTGGACTGTCGAGCCGATCGCTCTCCCAGAGGCGATGCCGCTCTACTTCTGCAATTGGGCCAACGGGTACACGTCGCATTTCGCGCACGTCCCGGAGGCGGCCCTGGAAGACATGCAGGACCACTACACCAGCATTTTCTCCGGTGCACACGGCCCGAGAGCTACATACGACGCCGACGGCAACATCACCGACGTCACGGGATGGGAAGCGCACAACGCGTTCCTCGATCAGATGCGTCCGCAGAACATCCTTCTGCTTGGGGCGTACCCTCTCGTCGCCGCAGAAGGAGCGCCCGGTCCGTTCTCGGACGCTTGGAAGCGAGCGTTTGCCACGTTCTTGCCCCGATGGGTGGAGCATCTGGCGAAGAAGGGCTTCGGGTACGACCGGTGGGCGTTCTATCCCGTCGACGAGCCCGGCCTGATGGGCGGCATATTGATCGAGAGGCTGGAGGAATACGCGCGCTTCGTGAAAGGGCTCGACCCGAAAGCGCAGATATACACCGACCCCTACCGCGGCATGACCGTCGCCGACCACAAGCAGGTGCTCGACGTGTTGGACATCGTGCAGCCGACGCAGTATTTCGTTGTGCTGGCCGAGGAGACCGACCGGATAGACTTCCTGAAGAGCACCGATCAGACCCACTGGATCTACGAGGCCCGCGCCGGCGTCAAGGACGACGTCGAGCCCCGGTACTACTGGGAGCAGATCTGGGCGGCGTGGGAGTTGGGCTTCACCGGGGTTGGGTACTGGACCTATTGCACTACGGGGTTCGACTTGTGGGAGTCCGGAGCCGATTACACCATGGTGTATCAGGGCGCCAAGACCCCAGTGCCGAGCGTGCGGTGGCAGGCCATCCGCATCGGCATCGAGGACTACGCTCGCATGGCAAGGCTGCGCGATGCCATCGACACGGCGCGCGAAGCCGGGCGAGGCGAGGAGGCCGACCGGGCCATGGCACGCCTCAACGAGTTGGTGAGTGAGGCAAGAGCAGCCTTGTGGAACCCGGGTGTTGTTGCCCGCATAAGGAACGAGGTGATGGACATGACACTCGCGTTCGCGAAGTAACCAGGCGACGGGGTGTCGGCGAAGAAGGTACGCGCTGCGCGGTGGCCGCCTACGGGCGGCTGCCGCTAGCGTCCTTCCCAGCGCGCGATGTTCAGCAGGTTCAGGAACTCCTCGCGGACCTCGGGCTTGGCGAAGCAGCCGCGGTACTCCGAGGTGACCGTCTTCCCGCCGTGCGACTCTATCCCGCGCATCTCCATGCACAGGTGCCTCGCTTCGAGGAACACGTAGACGCCCTCCGGCGCGAGCCTATCGGTGAGGCAGTCGGCTATCTGGCCGGTCATGCGCTCCTGGATCTGCGGCATGCGTGCGTAGTGCTTCACCACAC
>CAZSJP010000527.1:0-3946 GCA_964606675.1 uncultured bacterium | reverse complement strand
ACAAGTACGCGTCCGCGATCAGCCGTGGCCACCCTCAGCAACCCCTATATTCAGCTTCGCACCCCAGCGTGCGAAGATCGTACCTGGCTATTCAAGCCCAACTAGCGAAGACTGCTCATGAGTATAGCGTGCCACGCAAACGCCGTCAAGCTCAACATATTATCGCAGTGCGTTTCGCCGCCGCGGTACAGGCGACCGCGAGCCGCTCCTCAGGCGCACGGTGCGGCCGGCGAACGGACAGTTGCAATTCGCCCATGGTAACGTTACAATCACGGTGTAGCAAAAATCGTTCCGTGCTGCGATATGCGGCCCCGGGCATATGACGACACCAGCGAAAAACGCCGCTGCATGCCGATCGTGCAGGTCATGAAGGAGTGATAGGATGCCGGTATCGAGCGACGACGTGCGGCACGTGGCGAACCTGGCCCGCCTTGAGGTCGACGCCGACCAGATTCAGGCATTCCAGCAAGAGCTGGACGCGATCCTCGGCTACTTCGACAAGCTCAACGAACTTGACACGTCCGACGTTGAGCCTATGGCGCATGCGTTGGCGCTTGAGAACGTCGTGAGGCCGGATGCGGTCACGCCTTCGCTCGACCAGGAGGAGGCGCTGGCAAACGCTCCGGCGAAGGCCTACGGCCACTTCCGAGTGCCCAAGGTCATCGAGTAGGGCTTGGTGGCCCGCACCGATTCTAAGGATGGGCCGGGCTACGGGTGCTGCGATGGATACCCCGCACGTCGTGGGAGTAGTTCCGGTCCGCTATGGATCCCGCCGGCTGCCAGGCAAAGCGTTGGCCGTGGTGGACGGTCGGCCGCTGGTGGCATGGGCGTGGCAGTCGGTCAGCCGCGTCGCCGAGATCGACAGGTCGTTGGTTGCGACCGACGACGCGCGAATCGCCGACTGGGCGTGCCGCGATGGCGTGCCCGTGGCGATGACGACGTCGGCCTGCCGGAACGGGACCGAGCGGGTCGCGGAGATAGCCGACCGCGTGCTCGGAGATTACTTCGTCAACGTCCAGGCCGATCAGGTGGGTTTGGAACCGGAGGCGATCGGATGCCTGATCCGTGGGCTGATCGGGCACCCGGAATGGCACATGGCGACTCTGGTTACGCCGTGCGGGCTGGAAGCGGCCAACAAGTCGGCCGACAGAGTGATCGCCTGCGTGGACTCGCGTGGGCTGGCAGTCGACTTCTGCCGAGGCGGGTCGCCGGTCGGTGCCGATAGTCGTGGCGAGGCACTGAAGCACATCGGAGTCTACGCGTACAGAAGAGACGCTCTGGTTCGGTATATAGAAGCCGATCCGTCGGGTGAGGAGATTGAGCGGGAATTGGAGCAGTGGCGAGCACTGGCGCTTGGGTGGTCTGTTGGCGCCGTGCGAGTGAGTTCTCGCGTTCGATCGTACGACGGACCGTCGGATGTTTCGAGAGTTGCCTGACCCGGGTATCTAAGGAGGCCTTCGTGCAAGAGCGAGAGCAAACGTTTCCGAAGTTCATCGTCGTGGCCGGCGGAGTGATCAGCGGAGTCGGCAAGGGCTTGGCAACGGCGACCATTGGGAAGATCGTGCAGCAGTACGGATACTCCTGCACGGCGCTGAAGATCGATCCATACATCAACTACGACGCCGGTACGATGCGCCCGACGGAGCACGGTGAGGTATGGGTCACCGACGACGGCGGCGAGATCGATCAGGACCTCGGCAACTACGAGCGATTCCTCGGCCGTGAGATATCCCGCCACAACAACCTCACTACCGGGCAGATCTACAAGGCGGTCATCGACAAGGAGCGGCGTGGCGAATATCTCGGCCAGACGGTTCAGCCGATCCCGCACATCACCAACGAGATCAAGAGAAGGATAACGGAGTCCGCGGCGGGCGAAGACATCGCGCTGGTGGAAGTCGGTGGCACCATAGGCGATTACGAGAACATCCCCTTCCTGTTCGCGATCAAGAACCTCGAACGAGAACTCGGCGAGGGCAACGTCATATACGTCCTCGTTACCTACCTCCCGGTGCCGTCTCACATCTCGGAGATGAAAACCAAGCCCACGCAGCACTCGATCAAGCTTCTGGGAGAGCAAGGCATATTCCCCGACCTGATCCTCTGCCGCTCGTCAGAGCCTCTGGATCAGATTCGGAAGCAGAAGATCGAAACCTACGCCAACATCGCGATCGACCACATCATCAGCGCGCCGGACGTCGAGACGGTTCAGAGCATTCCGATGAACTTCGAGAAGGAAGAGGTCGGCCGGAAGGTACTCGACATGTTCGGATTGGAGCCGCGGAGGACGCCCGACTGGTCCGAGTGGAGCGGCTTGGTCGAGCAGATACGCAATCCGAAGCGCGCTCTGCGGATAGCGATGGTGGGCAAGTATGCGGCGAGCGGCAGCTTCGAGCTGGCGGACGCGTATGTGTCTGTGAACCAGTCGCTGGAACACGCCGGCGCCGCTCACAGCGCCAAGATCGACATCGACTGGGCCGATGCGACGCAATTCGAGGGCGACGACGCGAAGAAGCTCCTGGATTACGACGCGGTTCTGGTGCCTGGCGCGTTCGGTTCGTCGGGCGCTGAGGGGATGATAGACTCGATTCGGTTTGCCAGGGAGAATGGCGTGCCGTATCTCGGGCTGTGCTACGGGCTGCAGATGGCCATCGTAGAGTACGCGCGCAACGTGTGTGGGCTCGAAGGGGCGAGCAGTCGGGAGATCGACCCGCACTCCGAACACGTCGTGATCGACATCATGGACATGCAGCGCAACATCATCGAGCCATCGGTGTGGGAACAGTGGCGAGCGATCAGCCCGCAGATCGATATGCTGGTCGACGAGGACCGTCTGGTTCAGATCGGCGGCTCGATGCGCCTGGGAGCCTACGCGGCTCGCTTGGTGGAAGGAACACTCGTACACAGCCTGTACACCGAAGCCGGACGCACCGCTGAGGACATCGAGCGCATGGAACGTCTTCGGAGGCAGCCGGGCCAGGCGTTTCGGCTCGGTCGCATCGCCGAAGGCGCGCCGATGGTCCTCGAGCGGCACCGCCATCGTTTCGAGGTGGCCGACCGTTACGTCGACACCCTGAGCGAGTGCGGGCTGGTGTTCAGCGGATACCACGAGCGAGCCGACGGCACGCGCTTGATGGAGTTCATAGAATTTCCGGATCATCCTTTCTTCGTGGCAACACAGGCCCACCCCGAGTTCCGATCGAGCCTCGAACGGCCGGCACCGCTGTTCCACGGCTACATCCGTGCCGCGCTGGAGTATCAGGATCGGCGCGGCGGAACGAAACAGGGGTGACGTCGGACCGGTCGCCGGTCTGGCGGCGGGTTCGCCGACGGCTGCGACGATCTACCGTCTTCGCTGCCGCCCAGGCGCTCAACCGGATGCCTCGCCGCGCATCCAGGGCATCCGGCCGACTGATTGGCGCGTGGTTCTGGCACACGGCGCGGTCGGAGCGTGCGAAAGCTATCGCACGGGCCGGGCTGGCGCTCGGATGGCCGGAGCCTAAGTGTCGCCGGATGATCCGTAGGTGCGCGAGAACGTTCGGCGAGTACGCCGCCGATGCAGTCCGGCTGGAGGTTTGGTCGGAAGACGAGTTTCGGAAGATCGTCAGAGCCGACGGTCTGGAGAATCTGCGCTCAGCCCTGTCCGACGGCCGGGGCGCCCTGGTGCTGAGTGCGCACGTCGGCAACTGGGAGTTGCTGGCGGCGGCACTGGGCATTGCGGGCATTCCGCTCTCGGTGGTGGCGAAGCGGCCAACCGACGATGCCTCTGCCCGCCGTATCGAACGAATGCGGCGACGTTGGGGTGTAGAGTCGATCTGGCGGGAATCGGGCGCTCGACCGGCCGTACGAGCGCTGCGGGCCGGCAGGGCGGTTGGTGTCCTGCTCGACCAGGCGACCGACGTTGCGGGCGATTACGTGCCCTACTTCGGCCGTGCGGCCTACACGC
>CAZSJP010000526.1:0-3959 GCA_964606675.1 uncultured bacterium | reverse complement strand
GCTGTGGCGCGAACTTCTCGTCGCCACTATCGCTCGAAGACTTCTCTCTTCTGGTCGCTCATCCCCCTTTCCGAGGCTGCAAGGCGCCAGTCGACGACCCTTACGGGTCGATGGAAGCCATGCCCGGCTAGAGGTTGACCCTCACGCCGAACCGGTACGATCTGGGATCGGTGAACTGAACCCATTCCTGCTCCGGCTTGAGCGGTCTGTGCCAGTTGCCGCCCACGTCCTTGTACGGGCGATTGAACACATGCCATGTCGATTCGTCGTTGTAGCGCAGGTTGGGCTCGCCGCCTCGCGTCCGGCGATCGACAATATACCATTGGAAATCGGCACTGCCGAGCCTGTTGCGCTTGGTGTTCCACACGTTGTAGATGTCGAGATAGAGAGACACCATCCTGCCACCCGGCAGCGACACGAGCTTCTGGAACTTGAGGTTTGTGTTCCAGTAGTCCACCGCCTTCATAATGTACTCGTCCGGCAGGAAGCGTCTTGCCACGTTCTCCGGGTTGTAGATAACCTCGCCACCTTCGCTCCACGTCTGAAGAACGCTTGCACTCCACCCACCTGCAAGCGGTCCCCACTCGCTTGGGCTGCGCACACCCGCCAGCGCCTGGAAGTTATCCGGCGAATTGCTTGTCACCGGCTGGGCCGGCCACAGCTTCGGATCGCCTGCCGGATCGTTGGTGAGCGCCTGGATGCCGTACTGGCCCTGCTTGCGGGCTACATAGTTGTAAGTCGCCCACCCGAACAAGTGGCGTCCGTGCATGCGCGAGAGTTTGATCTCCAGGCCCTGCAAATCCTCGTAGTTGGAGTTGCGATAGCTCGAATAGCCCTGGCCGCCTTTCGGGTGCACGCTCACATGCGATATCTGGTCCACGTTGTACTTCGCGTAGCCGCGCACCGTGGCGAGCAACCGTATCACCGGGAACATCTGCTCGATGCCGACCTCGTACATCGTGGTCTTGATTGGCCGCAGGTTGGCATACTCCACGTCGCGAACGGCGGCCTGCGGATTGCCCATCGGTCCCTCGTAGAAGCCGAGACCGTACATGTACTTGCCCTGCGCCATGTTGTAGAAGTGGCCGTAGTTGAAGAAGAGCTTGGCGGTCTCGCTCACCGGATGCGAAATCCCGACGCGGGGCGAAAGCTTGAAGTGGGTGTTCGCCGGTTCGCTCGGGATGTGGGTGCGCAGCTCTGCCGGGGTAACCGGGTCGGTCGGCCAGTTATAGTCCTCGTATGCCGTGTTGGCAGGTAGCTGGATACGCGGGTCCAGTGGCCAGAACCGACCTGAGTAGGCCGCGACGCCCTTCAAGCTGTCCAGGATCGCGCCACCGAACTGCCCCTGACGCCAGTACTGTGTGTCGAAGATGTTGTCCGGGGTGTACACCGGCGCGCCGGGATCGAAGTAGTCGGCGCGCGCCCCAACATTGATGATCATGCCGCGAGACTCGAACTTGTCCTGAATGTAGAGTCCACCAACACGTGGATCGGCCATGTAGTCGCGCGTTCGGCTGTATCCACGCATGATCGGGTTCACGCTCGACCAATCGAAGTCGATGCTGCTCATGGTGAACTCGCCACCTAACTTGAAGGTGTGCTCATCGCGTTGATGGGTCATACTACCCCGAACCACGAAGCTCTCGGCCCTGTGGTCGAACACGTCCTTCCGATGTCCACCGACGTTCAACGTTCCGGAGAGGTCGTTGACGTCCTGCTCCCACCAGCCCTGTGGCGAGACCGCAGTCACCGTGTCGTCATTGATGCCATCCCCATCGGTGTCGAAGTAGAAATCTCTGTGGATCCTCTCCCATTGGGCCGCCGTCTCCTCCTGCAGCTTGTCGATCGCCGTGGGATCGTACGGTTCGCGCCAGTCGAAGGGGCTTCTCGGGATGATATTGTCAGGCGTAATCTGCTCGGGTCTGGTCGGGTAGTTCACCATGTTGACCTTGGTGGGGTCGCTGGTGCTCATGACCTGGACATACTGCCCGTTCTCGTCCTGTGTCCACTCTTCCAGGGGCTTCCAGATGAAGACCGGCGAGCCGACCACCTGATGGAGGAAGCCGTTCTTGCCGCCCCATGCAAAGCTGTTGGTCGGGGCGAACTTGCCGCTGAAGTCGAGCGGATTCGCCCTCGGCGGCTCGCGCGGCTGGGTCCAATCCGTGACCAGTCGGCCGACGCCCACTTCCATGAACGTCGTCGGATTCAGCGTGAACGTGACGTTGGCACCGATCTGGCTGTAGTCGCCGTCAAGCATGCTGTTGTACGACAGATTCAGCTTGTTGTTGGGGCCGTGCTCGCCGCCGCCGTCCAGGCTGTTGATTAGACTGCCCGGGTCGCGCAGTGCTACCGGGTCGTTGCCGTAGACCGTTCCGCCGCCTGTCTGGCTCAGCTCGTCCACTGCGGGGCGTGCGCCCGAGCCGGTGGCTCGGTTGGCGCCCAGCAGATAGCTCAGCCGGATCTTCAACTGGTCTATCGGCGTCAGCGTCAGCTTGGCATCTACCGTCCGATCCGTGTAGTACGGACGCAGAGCCGGCACCGGGGTCATCTTCTTCGCATAGCTGTATCCGACGACTATGCCTCCGAGTCGATTCGGCAGTGCCTGACCAACCGAGAGGTCGATGTTCCAGTCCGGCTTGTTCCCGTACTGCCACATCTCCTCGTTCATGTTGGCTTCCCACTGCCAGACCTCGCGCATCTGTTCGGGCGTCCAGTCGTATTTGCTGAATCCGCCGAAGAAGAGAGATTGCGCGGCACGAGTCTGCCAGCCCTTCCAGACCTCGAACTGGGACTTCGCACCCCACCATAGCTGCTGGAACGCCGTGTCGCCCCATGTCTCCTCGTAGAGATCCGGCCAGTGGACCTTGCCGACGTTGTCCAGCGGGGTCGTGGCTGCCGCCTGGCCGGAATCGACGACGCGGTTGCTGTCGGCATCGAGAACGTAGCCCTGCGCGTCGCGCTTGGGCATCATCGCGCCCGTCACGGCCGGATCGCCCATTATCTGATAGTCGTATTGCTCCGGATCGTACGCGCCTGGTCCGAAATGCTTCCTGGCGGTTGGTGTGCGGCTGTAGACGACCGATGCCCACGGCACGCCCCAGCCTCGCTCCGTGCCGTCCTTGTAGACCGCATTGACAACGCCCGAACGCATGTTGCCGTATTCGGCGTTGAACCCGCCCGTCAGTAGGGTGACCTCAGCCACAAGCGTAAGGTTCAGGTGTGTAAGGCCCTTGCTGGTCAGAGCATCTGTACGATCCATGTCGTCGACCTGGAACCGAATCTCTTCGGCGCCGCCGCCGCGAATCCTGAGCTCGTTGTCCTTGGCGATGCTCACGCCCGGCTCGTACGCCATGTAGTCGAGCACCTCGGCTACAGGCGCATCGGCAACCTGCGCCGCCCCGATGATGGTTTGCGACGACGTCACGTCGGCCTCGATGGGCGGGCGCTCCGCCGTGACGAGCACAGCGTCGACTTCTACTGCCTCTTCCGGCAGCGAGAAATCGACGTTGGACGTCCGGTCGGCGTTCACGCCGACCGCGCGAGTCGTCACGGTGCGATAGCCTATGAGCTGGGCGCTGACCGTGTGGCTGCCGGGAGGTACCTGTAGAATGATGTAGCGACCGTCGGCATCGGTGCTTGCGCCGAGGCGGGTACCGTCGATGGTTACTCCGACGCCGGGAAGAGGGCCGCCCTGGCTGCTTGTCACAGTACCGGTGATCTTGCCGGTCGTTCCTGCCAGTGCTCCCGCTGCAAGGCACAGTCCGACAAAGCCGGCGTGCAACCATCTCATACTGCTCGTTCGGAAGCTATGCGTCATAGCCTCTCCTCTCAGCGGGCGCTCTGCCGATACGCCGCTAACTCGCGCCCAGGGCGAAGATGCAACATCACAAGCGCACTCGCACGGCCTGTGTCAGGCGGATGCGACCAGATGGACAATGGTCGTCGACGCCGTTTGCATG
>CAZSJP010000525.1:0-3959 GCA_964606675.1 uncultured bacterium | reverse complement strand
GGACGGTCTTGTCGCCGCTGCCGGTGGCGATGTACTTGTCGTCCGGGCTGAGAGCCACGCACGACACCCAGTCGGTGTGACCGGTCATCGTATGCAACAGACGCAAGTCCGGCATACTCCATATCTTGACGGCCCGGTCGCGGGGTGCCCAGTAGATCCACTCCCCATCGACACCCCGCGTAGGCTCATACTCATCGCCACCGACTGTGATCGCTCTAGTGCCATCGTCGGTGACCGCGATGCCGCGGACGTAGCCTGTGTGGGCGCGGACCGTCCTCAGCAGGCGTCCGTCCCTCCGACGCCAGAGGCGCAGTTTCCCGTCACGGCTTCCCGCAAGTATCGCAGTGGCGTCTGGTAGGATGCCGATAGCATCTACCTGTTCACCTTCATCGAACACGTACTTCCGGACAATCTTGCCGTCAGAGAGACGCCATAGGCGGACCCGGCCCTCAGCATAGGAGTTCCCTGACCCATCGCGGCCGTACTCCACCTGATGGCCCGATGCCAGCCACCTCCCATCCGGGCTGATGCTGACGCACAGCGGAATCGGCAAGTATCCATCGGTGTCGGTGAGTGCACGAGAGACTCGCCGCGTCCTCAGATCCCACTCCCAGAGTGGATCAGTGTCGCCCGCGAAGGCGGACCGCCCGTTCGGTGCGATGGCGAGGGCCCGGAGCTCGCCATACATCCTGCGGTACCAGCTGTTTCCTTGGTTCTCGACGCGTATGGAATCGGACAACACCTTCAGCATGCGGCCCGTGTCCAGCTCCCAGAGGATCAAGCCGGATCCCTTACCGGGCGTGTGTTTCCATCGGTCAGCCCGTCCACCAGAGAGCAGCCTCTGCCCATCCGGCGTGATCGCCACCGACCGGACCCAATGTTTGTGCCCCCTCAGCGTTCGCATCAGTTGCCCGCCGATGGGACCGGAGCCGTATCGCTCGATGAGCGGATCGGCGGGCGCCAGCTGGCGCATCTCGGCCAGCGCGGCGTCGAGGCGCGCGCGGCGGCCGGTCTGCCACAACCACGGAATAGTTCCGCGCAGTTCGGCTGTTCTCGGTTCCCTCGCTGCGGCGTTGGTGTTGGCGTAGCGCGCCGCCGCGGTTGTATCGTACGTCTGCATTACGACGACGAGAGAGTCGGCTTCGGCCCATCTGTGGCCGGCGACAGCCTCGTCGAGCAGCACGCGGACTTTGCCTGCGGGGTCGACCCAGTGCCCGCGGAAGAACTCGGCGCCTGACGCCATCTCGCGCTCTATCTCCGTCACAGGTGCACGCACGCGGACCGAGTCGGAGAACTCGACGTGCCCTGGGTTCACGAGCAGCAGGTGATGGTCGCCGGTGACGACGTCGGACAGGCTCAACGGCGTCGTGCTGCTCTTGGTCTCGCCGTCCCACGTGACTTCGGCGCCCGGGGGCTTCGTGCGCACGTTCACGACCGCCGTCTTGCGTTCGAGAACAAGCCCCTCCAGCTTGACGATGAAGTTCCGCGCGACGGTCACCGTAGTGTCCAGGTTGTGGTAATCCGGGTGCGAGAGTCGGACTCTGCGCCTGCCTATCGGCACGCGGCGCACCTCGGCCGGGGTGTTCCCCTCAACGGTTCCGTCGATGGATATCTCCACGCCGGCGGGATCAGACGTGACGTAGATCGAGCCGACGTCGCGCGGCCAGAACCACCATGCGGCGGCGATTGCGAGGGCGGCCGCTATGCCGGCGAACAGGCCGGTGCGTAGTCCACTTCGTGGACTTTGGGAGACTCCTTCGGAGTCTCCGGTCGGTGGTTCCGGGTGTGCGGGCGTGGCGGCCTTGCGCTTGGCGGCCTTGCGGCCGCCTTCCGCCCCGAAGCGCAGCGATAGCGATGGGTGCCAGCTGTTGGCCGCGCTCGGGGAGGGGATGTGTGCCCGAGCCATCGGCGAGTTTCCGGGCCACGATGGCGCAGAGCACGGCCAGAACGGTGAACAGGAGCAGATTCGTCACTGCACGGCCTCCCGGTCGCGGCACGCCTCCAGGTACGTGCGCCCTAGCCGCGACGTGGACGCGAACGGCCTGACGACCTTGAAGAGTGCGACCATCGACACGACCATCAAGACCACCAGGAAGAGTACCGGTCGGCCGCGGGTGACCCCGAGGTACAGTTTGGTGGATCCTACGCCGACCATAGCGACCGTCGACATCTTGACGAGCGGACGCCCGCCGTCTTCGCGAACAAGATGCATGCGCTCAAGCACAGCGTAGGCCGTCTTGGAGACGATGCTAACGCAGCAAAGCCCGGCATAGTGGAGGAGAGACATTGGCCCCGGGATCTGTGCTAGCGCGTCAACCATGGCGTCCCCTCCACCGCGCAACCTCCCCAGGCGCGCTGCGCGACGGTGTTATACTCACACAGCAATGCACAAAGCGACGGCTACATCCAGAAAGGTTCGGCGGTTCCGTAGCCAGCGACCCGGTGAGGTGTAATGACTGCGCACTCACTCGCAATATCGCCGCAAGCGCCGGCACGGACAAAGGGGTAGCTCCCGCGAACGCAGGCCTCGGCCACGGGGCCGAAGCAGCTCCCAGCCCCACCCCTCAATCCGTCACGTAGACGCGGACCTCGTATGGATCCATGCACGTCACGTAGCCATCTTGCACGCGAGCGAACTCCGGTGGCTGCCAGCCAACCGGGCGCATTTCGCGCGGGTCGACCCAATCGAGGCCCGTCACGATGGCGTCCTGCTCGCACGGGTCTTCGTTCACCAGCACGAGCATGGTTCGGTCGCCGGCGCGGCGGGCCATGTGGGAGATGCCGGCGCTGGTGGCCGGGTACGAGCGCGTGTCGGCCTCGGCACGAACGCTGATGATTTCGCCACCGTCCAGCAACTCGTGCAGCCCCTTGAACTCGGCAACGATGGACATTAGATCGCCGAGATGCGGAGCGGGGCGGTCCTCGAAGGCCGACCCCCACCACAGAAGCCCAGTCGCACCTCGGACGATGGCTTGCCACGCCATGAAACGGTACTGCTCGCGGCTGGGGTAGATGCCCGGCTCGGTCTCGTCCAGATCGTCTCTCTCGCCTAGATGATTCCACGAGAATCCCTGCTGCACCATCCAAACGTCTCTGCCGGGAGCCACCGCACGAAACCTGGCGGTGTCGATGCCGAGGTGATGGATCGGCTTCTCCGGACGGGTGGGAATCGGGTAGCCGTCGAATCCGACGATGTCCAAGTACGGCACGCAACGGGCGAGTGTGCCCTGGTTGCACCCCGACTCATTGAGCCAGATGGGGCGACCCGGATCGTGCCGACGGATGATCTCCGTTCCACGGCGCATCCCTTGCACCAACGCGTCGAGCCGCGCGTCGACCTTCGCCAGCGCGTCACGCTCAAGCGACCAGAGGCGCTTCGTCGCCCAGTTGGTCTCCTGCTTGTGGGTGTGCCAGATGACCTCGTCAGGCGCTTCCCACGCCGCCAGCGCCGGGTGGCCCTTCAGCTCGTCGACCTTCGCGGCAAGGCTTGAGCCGTCGTCATCGGCGGCCAGCACGAGTGGCACAGGCACCCAGCCGAACATGCCCCATTCGTCGGCCTGGTCGAGGTCCCCGTTGGTGCGGCAGCATACCAGGTTGATGCCTGCCTCGCTCCACGTGCGCCATTCGTCGTCGGTGCGGGGGCGCTCGTACATGCCCAGTGTGAACAGCTTCCGACCATCTCGCGTCAAGACCATCGCGGGTCCCTTTCCTCCAGCATGTGGCTGGCTGCGCCCGATCCCTAAAGGTGGAGTCGTGTTCCGAATCGGTAGGAACGCGGACTCATGTAGTGCTTCCATTCCCGCCACGGGTCGCCTGGCCGCGGCCATTCGCCCCCTTCGCCACGGTACGGTCGCGTCATCACGTAGAATGTCGATGGGTCGCCGAATCTCACGTTGCCGCCGGCCTGCCTTCGAGCAACGACATACTCCCCGTAGCCGTTTGTTTGCGCCGGACCTTCG
>CAZSJP010000524.1:0-3962 GCA_964606675.1 uncultured bacterium | reverse complement strand
GGCCTCGCTGACGACTGGGGTGCCTATTTCTGGCGCGCGGATTTCTCCGGTCTGCGTGAGCCTGGGACCTATCGCGCTATCGCACGAATCGCTCAAACAAGGGGCGAATCGCCCGCGTTCTCAATCGGGCACAACGTGCTTTTCGAGGAGACCGTGAGCCTTGGCTGCGATTTCTTCCACGTTCAGCGATGCGGGTTCGAGGTCTACGGTTGGCACAAGGCGTGTCACCTCGACGGCGCGCTCTTGCCGGACGGAACGCACGTAGATGCCACCGGTGGCTGGCACAGCGCCGGCGACTACAACAAGATCATGTATGCCAACGGCGACGGCGGCTGCGCATACGCCTTGTTGAACGCGTATCTAGCCGATCCGGAGGCGTTTTCCGGCGATCGCGACGGCGACGGACTGCCGGATGCCCTCGACGAGGCGAAGTGGGGCGCCGATTTCGTCGCGAAGATGCAGGATCCCGAGACTGGCGGTCTCTGGAACGACGTCCGCCAGGGACCCGGACGACTGTGGCACAAGTGGTCGGCGCCCGACGTGCATACGGACAACGTGATCGGGACTGAAGACGATCCGGTCATCGACGAGGGCGAGGGGAACTCGCCGCTCGCTATCGGCGGGTGGGCACGTCTGGCCGGGGAACTGGCGGCCTATGGGATAGAGACCGACTACATGACGCACGCCGTGGCATTGTGGAATCACGCCACGAAGAACGGCTCGGCGGCGCACGGCCCGCTCCTCATGATGAGCGCACTCGACATGCACGACGCCACAGGTGAGGATCCCTATCTGGACTTCGCCCGACAGAGCGTGGACGCGATGCTTGACAGCCAGACCACCGACGGCCGGTGCGAAGGGGCGTTCGGTTCGTACGGCGAACACAGCGCCGGCGCACTGGCGACTTTCGCCCTCAGATTCCCGGACGAACCGACCGCCGATCGGATTCGATCCGCGCTGGCCGACTACCTGACGTTCTGCGATACCACGACCGACAACCCATTCGGCCTGGCCAAGCAGATGGTCGGGGAGCCCGAGTTCTTCTTCGAGCCGACCTCCACACTAGGCCACAACTTCGAGATCCTGGGCCGGGCGTGGGCGGCTGCGCTGACGTACCAGCTAACCGGCGACCCCCGCGCAGCCCGCTACGCGACCGACCAGATCGACTGGGTGCTGGGCAAGAACCCGTACGGCCTGTGCATGCTCGAAGGAGCGGGAACGGTCAACCCGCCGCGCTACCATCACCGGTACGATATGATCCCTGGCCGCGAGCGCGGAGCGGTGCCCGGTGCCGTACCGAACGGATTCGTGCGATCGATAATGTCGCACGACCAGCCGGGCTTCGACATGACCGCCGATCGAGTCACCAGGCGCCGCCCATCGTACCGGACGAGCGAACCGTGGCTCGTGCACAACATGTGGCATCTTCTCGCGATCGCGGAGATAAGCCGTGCGGTTGCACCGAAGTAGAGCCGTCCGGCAGCGTCCGGACGCGTCGCCTGAGGCGACGGCACGATGAGCATCGCCCCGAAAGACCGCGAGACGATCGGCAACTTGGCTCGCCGCGTCGCCGAAGCGGCATCGGCGCCCGAGCAGGCGGAGAAGGCGCGACTGTGGACGCAGTGCAACGACCTGAGGCCGGAGCGCCCCATGGTCTACGCCGACCCGCAGGGCGGCTGGTCAGAACTGGACGAGGCGTGGTTGCACCTCGAATGCGACCCCGGCCTGCGATGGATCGAGGAGCCGCTCCGGCGCAAGCTCATCCGCCACGAGCATATCCCCGACGACTACCCGATCATGGCCACGTTCGACGTGGCACCAAGCGTGACCGGCGACGGGTACGACGACTACGGCCTCTCGCTCCGGTCGGTCGACACGGGCGAGAGGAAGGGCGCATACCGCATCGAACCGGCCATCGTGTCCGACCGCGACCTGGATCGGCTTCATTTCCGCCCGGTCCGGATCGACCATGAGGCCACCAACCTGGCCGCGGAGATGGCGGCGGAGTTGGTCGGCGGCGTTCTCGACGTCAGGCGGGTAGGGAGGACGTGGTGGCGGTACGGACTGACGCGTGTTCTGGTCCACATGCGCGGGCTCGAGCGGATGATGCTGGACACGTACGAGCAGCCGGCGCTCTTCCACCGCCTGATGGCGTTTCTGCGCGACGACTTCATCGACGAGCTTGGCCTCTACGAGCGCGAACGGGCCGTCGGCTCGAACAACGGACCGGAGAACGTGACAGGCTCCGGCGGCCTGTGTCCTACAACCGACCTGCCATCGCCAGGGGCCGGCTCCGGGGCATCGGTGAGCGATTGCGTCTGCTGGGGAGAGTCGCAGGAGACGGTGGGGATGGGGCCGGCGCAGTTCGAGGAGTTCGTGCTCGAGTACCAATTGCCGCTCATGGCTCGCTTCGGCCTGGCGGATTACGGCTGCTGCGAGCCGCTGGACGCCAAATTCGACGTGCTAATTCGTCGGGTGCCGAACTTGCGGTGGCTGTCCGTCCCGACCTGGAGCGATCGCAAGCTGGCCGTCGAGAAGATCGGCAGACGGTTCGTGTTCGTGTACAAGCCCAACCCCACTCACATATGTACCCCGTCGCCGGCGTGGGACGAGGCCGAGCGTGAGATTCGAGAGACACTGACGATCGCCCGCGGATGCGCGGTCCACGTCGTGATGAAGGATACTCACACCTTCTGCGACGACCCGACGCGCATCACCCGATGGGCCGAAATGGCGCGGCGAGCAGCGATGGAAAGCGCATGACGCCGATGCGCGGCAAAGGCAACGGCGCGAAGGAGACCTATACATGAACGCGGATATCGACCTGCGCCGGCACTATGGCGACGAGCCGCCCGGCCAACGGACCAACTCGATCAGGTGGCTACAGATACGCGTCATGAGGCTCGCGTCGGACCTGCCGCACGAATTCGATAGCCTCGGCGAGTGGGAGGCGTTCCGAGACCGTATCAGGCGCGACCTGCCGGGCGTCATCGGCCTGCCTCGCTTCCCGGAGACGGGCGAGTGCACCGTACGCGGCCGCGTCGCTCTCGGCGACGACTGCGTGGTCGAGCGGGTCGACGTCTACGTCGATGACGACTACGCGATACCGACGTTCGTCTTCGCTCCAAACAGCACGGAGCGAGCGCCGACGGGCGCATTGGTCTGGAACCCGGGTTGGCCGCAGGACAAGTGGGACCCGGGGTGCCAGCGGTTCGCCCTCCGGATGGCCGGCAAAGGCATGGTTGTGCTCGTGCTCGACCATGCACCTTTCGGCGAGACGACCTTCATCGGCTCGGGGGTGCAGAACAACATGACACTGGCGATGGGCATGGGGAACGTTGCGGGAATCAGCCAACTGGCGCTCCGAGCGGCCGAGACGATGCGTTGCGGAGAGTATCTTCGGTCACGGCCCGACGTAGACGCCGAACGCGTAGCGGTCGCCGGCCTGTGCCAGGGCGGGATGGACACATGGCTGGCGGCCGCCCTCGACGACCGATTCGCCGCCGCGGCACCCATCTGCTCGGCATCGACGTTCGCGATCCACTTCGCCGAGATGGCAAGCTACCACGCCAATTCCGATAGCTCGCCGTTCCCGTTCGGGATACTGCGCGTGTGCGACGTGGAGCATCTGCACGCCGCGATAGCCCCGCGCCCGCTGCTCGTCCGAGCGAATCTGGGCGACGTCCACTGGCCGGTGAGCGGGCTCGACTGCATCGAAGCGCTCACTCGGAAGATCTACGGCCTCTACGGCGCGGAAGATCGCGTAGACGTTCGCGCCGAGGTGCATGAACATGACATCACCGGGCCGTTCGCCGACGCGTTGGATGCGTTCTTGACCGAGTACGTGATGTAGCGTCGTCCGCGTCGCCGCCGCTGGCGGCCACGCCGGACGTTTGGAGATTGCTACTGTCAAGTGCCACGTGTTCCTAGACAGATTGTGCCACCACATGCTTGACACATTT
>CAZSJP010000523.1:0-3967 GCA_964606675.1 uncultured bacterium | reverse complement strand
TCCGTAGCTGGCTCACGACGATAGTCCGCCGGTCGGCGATGGCGTGGCTCTCCCGCTGGGGACGGAACAGCATCCGGGGTGAGGAGGCGCGCGCGGAGTTGCTCGCCGAACGCGCGCTCAGGCGCTACATCCGCGACGAGGGCTACGGCGATCTCTGGCGCGAGGTGTGGGCGCTGCCTGAAGCGTATCGCGAGCCGCTGCTGCTTCACTACGACGGCGCGCTGTCGTACCGGGAGATCGCGGACATGCTCGGCGTGCCCGTCACGACCGTGAAGGGGCGCCTCCAGCAATCGCGATTGAAGCTTCGAGAGCGCTACGGTGCGATCTCGGAACGGCCAGGGGACTTTGGGAAAGGTGGACCAGCCATGGCGCTGATATGCGATTTCGACTACCACGAGGACACGGAACGGTTCGCGCTGATGAAGTACGACCCGGAAGGGGAGACGGTGACCGTCGATATCGCCGATGGTGAGAAGACACTTACCATCGGCGACGAGTTCAGCCCACAGTACCCGCACTTCTCGCCCGACGGGTCGCTGGTCGCGTTCCACGGCCAAGGCGAGGCGGGCATCCTATCGATTCTCGTGCACGACATTGCGGCTGGCAAGACAAGTCCGGTCTATGACGTCGAGGGTCACTCCGCCGGGTTCCCACTGTGGCTGCCCGACGGCTCCGGCATAGTGTGTGCTGTCTTGCGCCCGCACGAAGACGACCCGGCGGATCGTGGGGGCCGATTGGTGCGGCTCGACCCTGATGGCAGCGCCGTGCAATGGATCACCGGCCCTGGCGCGCTGCCTGGCGATGAAGACACATACTCGCAGGTCTCGCCCGATGGGCGCCATCTCGCTTTCCTGCGCGCGGATCGCTCTGCCGGGAATCCGCAGGACGTGCTATGCATCTCGGCGTTGGGGGATGACAGGCCGGCGGAGGCTCGGCGGGCGTCGTGCGAGGCCGGGCGGCAGCAACACGCAGGCCGCAGTCGCTGGTCGCCGGATTCGTCGTCGCTGATACTGATGGAGACACGAAGCGAGGGAAGTCTGCTCAAAGCGCTGAGTGTCCCGGAAATGGAGCCCACGTGGGAGTTCGAGCACCCGGACATCCGAGGCGGCGGGTTCGCGCGGGACGGGGAGCACGTCTGGTGCGTGACCCGCGACGAGCTGTTGTGGATCGCGTATCCCGGCGGCGAAGTCGAGCATCGGATTCACGTCAGAGGCGCGTCGAGCAGCCGCCACGATATCCCGGTCCATGACATGTACGACCCATGCGTGCAACCGATCGCCGATGGGCCATCGTTGCTGTTCGTCCGCACGAACTGGCACATCTGGCGCTGGCAGGTCGACGCTTCCGGAATGTCTATGGCGCGCGAGTCCGACCGGCCGGGGCCGGCCACGGGTCACGAGCCTCGACGGGAGAAGGCGCCGTTCGAGCTCGCGGACGGTCGCGAGATCACCATCACGCACGGTGATCCGGCGCGACGGAAGGATCTTGCCGTGCTATGCCTCGGAGTGCGGGGCAGTGTGTTGGACCATCTGCGCGAAGCGAGGTACCAAACTATGACTGCCACGTACGAGGGTGCCAATGGCATCGAGGACGTGGCCTACGACCGCGCGGTTCAGTCTGCCTGCGCGCGGACCTGCCGGTCGCTGGCAGACGGACGCCCGGTAGCGGCGATCAGCATGTTCACCATGGCGGGCGACTTGCTCGACGTCCTCGGCGAGCCGACCGCGGAATTCGGCGCCGCAGTTCTCATCGACCCGGACCTGCGAGAGAAGGAGACCGCCGAGGCGGAAGCACTGGCGGACGCGGTCGGGATTCCGCTCCTCATAGTGCATACGACACGCTCTTTCACGTCGACCGAGAAGATCGAGTGCGTCGCGTCAGCTCTTCGCGCGAAGGACCTCCGATGCGACGTGATGCTCGTGGACGACACCGACCCGCTGCATGCCCACCGCGACGAGGTGCTCGACCGCATCGTGGCATTCCTGGACGATATGAACTCGGACGATTCCTAGAAGCGATCATCCGCCTTGATGTTCCGCCTCCGCGAGCGCTTATTTACTCGTGACCACACGAACCGCTCTGCCCAACGTCGGCACTCGGAGGTAGCCCTACATGACATTTCCCATGACGAACATCGCAGGCATCGACGTCTCGCGCGTTACGGTCGGCACAAACCCGTTCAACGGCTTCTCGCACTTCAGCAAAGCGCGCGACGAGTGGCTGAGGCGACACTTCACCAAGGAGCGCATCGTCGAGGTGCTCGAAACCTGCCGCGAACAGGGCCTCAACGCCGTAATCGGTCCGTCCATCGAGCTGAACCATGAAGCGATGATGGATCACGAACGCCAGACCGGACATCACTGGGTCTGGTTCTGCACCCCGGGTGGACGCAAATGGCAGGACGTCGTTCCCGGAATCAAGTGGTGCGCGGACCATGGCGCGGAGTTCTGCCTGCCGCATCAGGGCTTCACCGACAACAACCTACTCGAATCGGAGACGCGAATCGACGGCGCACCGGAGGTACTGCAGTCCATCCGCGATCACGGGATGATCCCAGGCTGGAGCACGCACCGCCCGGAGACCATCGTCGTTAGCGACAAGGCCGGATACGACGTCGAGACCTACACCGTGCCGTACAACAGCACGGGCTTCCTCTGCGCGGTGGAGACCGACTGGACCGGCAGCGTGATCCGCGACACGCCGAAGCCGGTGATCTGCATCAAGCCGCTGGCTGCCGGGCGCATCATGCCGCCGACGGGCTTGAGCTTCGTCTTCAACAGCAACAAGCCGACCGACACGGTCGCCATCGGCTTCATGGGGCCCGACGAGGCCAAGGAAGACATCGGGATCGCGCGCGACATAATCGAGCGCCGCGACCGCGAATGGGAACTGCAGTACACCCGCAGCAAGCAGTCGCTGGTGGCGGAGACGGCGTAGGGCGGGGCGGAACGGCGGGGCTGCGATGCGGAGTCGGGCCCGCTCATGGTCGCCGCAGCACGCGCACCGCGAAGTAACCGGCGGCGACGAACAGCGCGGCAAGGGCGCTGACCGACAGGTCGGTGAAGTACGAGCCGACGATGCCGAACAGCCCGGCTCCGAGCGCGATCAGGAACGAGAGCCTCAACGTCCGCCCGACCGAGCCGGAGACAAGCAGAGCCGTCGCGGCCGGCGCGCTCAGCATCGCGAACACGAGTATCGCGCCGACCGTCTCCACCAGCACCGCCGACGAGAGGCCGATCAGAGCGAACAGCAGGTAGTTGTACGCCTTCGCCGGCACTCCGAACGCCGTCGCGCCGTCCATGTCGAACGTGACGAACAGGAACTCGGTCCGAAACGCGGCAAACGTCGTCACGACGAGCGCCGTCATGCCGCCAAGCACCCACAGTTCTCCGTCGGTCACCAGCAGCAGATCCCCCATCAGCAGCCCCCAGACGCGGCTCGCCGACTCCGGGACAAGCGAGATCAGCAGCACCGCCACCGCCATAGCGAAGGCGAAACCGACGCCGATGGCCGTGTCGACGTCCGACTTGCCTCCGCGAGACCCGGCATTGCCTGCGATGAGCGAAAGCGCGACGGCGAACAGCGCGGCTCCGTAGAGCGGGTCGATACCACCGCTCAGGCCCCGCGACTCCAGCACGATCACGAGCGCGGCTCCGCCCAGCGCCGCATGGCTCGCGCCCGAGATCAGGAACGTGGAGTTCCTGAAGCCCGCGAACGCCCCGCTGAAGGCCGCATTGAGAGCTACGAGCACCAGCGCGACCATCGCCCTCAAGACGAACGGCGAGACGATGTACTCCGCGAAGTCATGCATGGGCATCTTCCATCAGCGGATGGGGATGTCCCTCGTCGCATATCACCACCGGAACGTCGGTGCCGTATGCACGTCGCAGGACGTCGGGGATCAGCGTGGATTCGGGCGGCCCGAAAGCGATCAGTTGCTTGTCCAGCAGCATCACGTTGTCGATGA
>CAZSJP010000522.1:0-3970 GCA_964606675.1 uncultured bacterium | reverse complement strand
TCCTCATGGGCAGCGTGTCGCCACTGGCCGATTCGGCGCTCGTGGGCCCGATATACTGGCCGGACCTCTACGAGGAGACGGCGAACGACTCACAGATCCAGGCCATGAAGGAGCTCAACCCAGGCCCGCATGAAGCGTTCGAAGGGTGGCCCGATCGGGCGCGCAGCGCCAACTCCGTGAACAGAACCAAAGGCGCTTACAGCAAGAACGACTGGACTTCCGAACAAATCCGCGAGGCTTGGGAGTGGGAAGCCAACATGGGCGAGCAGGTCTGGCGATACGGCCACAAGGCCGATTGGAGCCTCGATCTGGCGTCGGGTTGGGCGCTCCCGAGCAAGATGGGCGGGCTCGTTCTCGGATACCGTGAGAACAGGGAGATGACGCCGGTGCCGGCGCTGGTGCCACAGTTCGTAGACAGATCGTTCGAATCGAAGCTGACGCTCACGCCGGTCGATGCACTCAAGCTCAGTGTCTCGTTCATGGCAGGCAGGAGCACTGGCACCGGTGGAGGAGCCAACAACACGTCCGCCGCCAACCCGGAGCTCGCCGCGACTCAGACGACGGTCCTCGGCAACGATCCGGTCTCGCTACGGTCCGCTAGCCAGTTCGCGGGGAGCCTGCTGGCGAACGCCGAGAGCAACGGCAACAACAAGCTTCATCTCTCTTTCAACAGCCCGTTGGAGAACAACTTTCAGCAGTGGGGCGCATCGCTGACGTACACGCTCGGACCAACGACGTACGTCACCGCATCGTTCGGTCGCACGTCGTCGGAATACGAGGTGAAGCGTGACCTGCCACGGACCGATTCCGAGGATTTCGTTAGCACGTATCAGCCGACGACGTCGTTCGGCTACAGATCGTGGCTGCAGCAGGCCTAAGCGTGGTCCGACACGAACCGCGACGCGCTGAACGATCTCCCAAGCGATCTCGAAGACGCACTTGAGGCCGACCGCGCCGTATTCCGCAGCCCGTTCGACGCACCCCACGCATACGACCGGGTGCCCGCAAAGACCAGGTTCGTCACGAAGGACCTCGTGTTCGAGACCGCAGGCGGCAAGGACACAGTGACGGTAGTGTCGCCACAGGGCTACGTGCAGGACGGATACAGCGACCTCAGCGGAACCTATCGACTCGGTGGCGGCGGCAACATCTCGCTCGACGCCAGTGCCGACCAGTTCGTTGCGTCCGGCAATATCGTGCACGCCGTGGGAGAGCACACGCTGAAGGTCGGTGCGGAGTACATATCCGGCGACCTCGAATACCACTTCAGCCGCGGACTTCATCTGCTGGGGTCGCCGACGAACATCGATTTCCGAGACTACGGCGGCGACTTCCCGGCCGCCAGGCCCCACATATTCGGGGCCTACGTGCAGGACAAGATCGAGGCCGGCGGCATGGTGGCGAATGTGGGCGTGAGAGCCGAGATGTTCGCCGGGGGGCAGGACGCGTACGTCTACGGTGCGCCGAGCATGTTCGACCTCGACCTATTCGGCACGACGATGGGCAAGTCGTATTTCGACAACCTCGTCATGGAAGCCGGGTGGAAAGAGGAATGGGGCCCGGTACCGGTAGCGACAAGCGGGTATCGGACGATCCAGGACAGCCTCGCGCGCAACTATCCGGACGCCAAAGCGCCGACGCCGGGAGACGTTGCCGCATCCGTGCCGAGGACTGCCGGCAAACAACACTGGCGACTCTCGCCCCGGCTCGGCCTCTCCCATCCGGTCAGCGACCATACGAAGTTCTTCTTCAACTACGGCGTGTTCCACACGTTGCAGAAGGGCGCTCTGATGTACGGCATGTCACCGGGCGGGGTCATCGGAGCCATCGGTCGCCTCAACTTCGTGTACAACCCGAACCTTCGCCCCGCCAAAACGACCATGTACGAGGTCGGCGTCGAGCATTTGTTTCCCATGGACATCCTGCTGACGCTTCGAGGGTACGCCAAGTACAACACCGACCAGCCGACGCAGCTGCGAGTAGAAGGCGTCGGGTTCGGGGGGTACTACACGTACCGCAACGCCAACTACGAGGACATTCGCGGCACGGAGATCAAGATAGCGCGGTCCGGTGGACGTTTCCTCAACGGTTGGCTCACCTACGAGCGCACAACGTCTCACAGCGGCCAGGTAGGTCTCTCGAAGATCAGCGACGATCCGACGCGGGTGACCCCCTACAATCCGTACGTGCGGACCAGCAAACCCAAAGGGTTCATCAGGGGTCTACTGAGGCTCGGCACGCCCCGCGATTGGGGTCTCGTGGCCGGTGGGTGGTCGTTGAGCATCATACAGGCGTATCGGTCCGGTGGCGAGGTGATACACAACCCGGATCAGCTCGAGATTCGTGAGATCCCGGACGAGTATTTCATTCCGGCCGTAGATTACTGGAACACCGACCTGAAGGTCTCGAAGGCCGTCTCACTTCCTGGCGGCAGGTCGCTTTCGGCGTACCTCGACGTCACCAACATATGGAACACGAAGCGGATGAACGGCTTCGGAATCAGCAACCTCGACGACTACAGAGAGTACCTGGTCGGTCGCAGGCGTGGCGGAGACGATGTCAAGTACGGCGACGAATCCACGTTCTACGTACTCACAAGACCTTACCGGGACGGTGCCGGCAGTTGGCGCGCTCCCATCAGCCCACGGACCGAATGGCTGCATCACCTGAACCCGAGGCATTACCGTCTAGGAGTCAGATTCGGCCTCTAGCGCCAGCTGCACTGTCCCTGTAGACACACTTGTTCATCGGCGCCGTTGCCGTGCAAAACCCATGGCGCCGCGCCGTCGTCCATACTCCGGAGGAATGAACCTATGCCGTGTGCGATACCGACCCGCAAACACAGTATGCACCTGTTGTGCGTGCTGGTCCTGTGGTTCTCAACGTCGGCGCTTGCCGGCACCACCGGCAAATTCGCAGGCGTCGTGAGCGACGACGGCGGTAGCCCGTTACCGGGCGCCGCAGTTACCGTCGATGGCACTCGCCTCGGCGCCACGACCGACGCCGACGGACGCTTCGTCATCCTGCAAGTACCCCCAGGGCGTTACGCGGTTTCCGCGCACATGATCGGCTACCGAACGACGACCATCGAGCGCGTGCAGATCAACGCCGACAGGACGACCACTACGGACTTCGCTCTGCTCGAAGAGGCTATCGAGGTCGGGGCGGTCCTCGTCGTAGCGACGCGGCCGGCGATCGACGTCGACGTGACCTCGTCGCAGATCATCATCGATGCCGAGAGGATCGCCGAGGCGCCCGTGAGCCAGATGCTAGACTACCTCAGCTACGAGCCCGGGGTCAGCGTGCAGCGCGACAACGAGTTGGAGATACGCGGCGGAGGCCCATCGGAGATTCGCTTCCAGGTCGACGGCCTCGACCGCACCGATGCACTCACGAGCAAGGCGTACACGCAGCTCAACCAGGTGCTGGTGAGCGAGGTGACGGTTCTCACGGGCGGGTTCAACGCCGAATACGGCAACGTCAGGTCGGGCATGGTGAACGTTGTCACCAAGGACGGCACCGAGCGCGGCTTCGGCATGCCATGGGTTGCCGGAGTCTTCAGCGTCGCACCGACTCAACGCAAACACTTCGGACCGGGCGCGTACGATGCCGATCAGTACGACTACTTCATCATGAGCAGCGCGTCGCCGCTGGCCGATTCGGCGCTCGCGGGTCCCATATACTGGCCGGACCTCTACGAAGAGACCGTGAACGACTCACAGGCTCAGGCCATGAAGCAACTCAACCCCGGTCCGCATGAAGCGTTCGAAGGGTGGCCCGATCGCGTGCGCAGCGCTAATTCCGTGAACCGAGGGAAGGGCGCGTACGGCAGGAACAAATGGACCCCCGAACAGCTGCGCGAAGCGTGGGAGTGGGAAGCCAACATGGGCGAGCAGGTCTGGCGGTATGGTCACGAGGCCGATTGGAGCCTCGATCTGGCGTCGGGTTGGGCGCTCCCGAGCAAGATGGG
>CAZSJP010000521.1:0-3972 GCA_964606675.1 uncultured bacterium | reverse complement strand
GACAACTGGGATTGGCCACCCGCGACCTTCATGCCATATTCGTCGTACAGACGCTTGCTGAGAGACTTGTAATCCAGTTCGGGCGGTAGCGCGATAACGGTCTGCACATTCGCGGGAACGCGGGGAAATATGGCGAGTCCCAGCATCTGGGCGGCCTGCCTCATCGCCTGGCCCATGCGCCGATGCCGGGCCCACAGATCCTCCAGACCCTCTTCGCACATACGCGCGACGGCCTTGGACGCCCCTGCAATCAGAGAGATCGCGGGGGTCCACGGGGTGGACGTTTCCTTCTCCCACGCCTTGCGCGCTTGCTTGTAGCTGAGGTAGTAGCTCGGAAGGTCCGATTGCTCGGCCGCCGCCCACGCCGCGTCGCTGACCGCGGCGAAAGCTAGCCCCGGAGGCAACATCATGCCCTTCTGCGAGCCCGTAACCGCAACGTCGAGACCCCATTCGTCGAAGCGTAGCTCGTGCACGCCCAGACCGGTGATACAATCGACTATCGCCAGAGCGCCGTGCATCTTGATAACTTCTGTGAGCGCCTTGACGTCCGCCAGAGCGCCCGTCGACGTCTCGCTCTGAGTGAAGCAGACAGCCTTGATCTCAGGGTGCGCCTTGAGGGCCGACTCCAGCATCTCGACCGTCACGCTCTCGCCCCAGGTCACGTCAAGCGCGACCGTCGGGACGCCGAACGCATCGCACAACTCGCCCCAACGTTCTCCGAACTTCCCGCCTCTGACGACGAGTGTCGGCGTCGTCGTCGACAACACCGATGAGACCGCACCTTCCATCGCGCCGCTTCCCGACGCCGTTAGCATGAGAACCGGGTTCTCCGTCTGGAACAGGTACTGTAGCCCTTTGTGGCACTCCTCCAGAATTGCGGAGAACTCGGTCGTCCGATGGTGCATGATCGGCGCGGCCATTTCTAGCAACACGTCTTCCGGCACCATGGTCGGACCCGGGGTGTACAAGCGGATCTTCTTCACCTAACCATCTCCTTGCATCTCGTACCGCCACCGAGGCAACGTCGTCGACCCGGCGGTGTGCGCCGACAACGTATCCCCAATCCATGCCCGCACGTCTCCGATACCACGACCCTTCTGTGCCGAGCAGATAACCAGCGGCACCCCGTCCGGAACATGCGGCTCAGTCACTTTCCTGATGCGTGCAAGCGTGTTTCCGGAGACCTTGTCCACTTTCGTGAGAACCACGGCCCACGGCGTGCGATGCGCGGCCAGCCATTCGAACATCATCTTGTCCAGCTCGGTCGGGCCGATGCGCGAGTCGACAAGCACGGCCACTCCGGCCAGTTGCTTGCGGTCTCGCAAGTAGGGCTCGATGAGATCGCGCCAGCCGACACGCTCCTCGGCCGGCCCGGATGCGTATCCGTACCCAGGCAGATCCACCAGGTACCATTTGTTGTCCACTCTGTAGAAGTTGATCTGCCTGGTCTTGCCGGGCTTGTTCGATGTCCTGGCCAGGTTGTGCCTGCCGACAACCCGGTTGATGAGAGACGACTTGCCGACGTTCGACCGACCGGCCCACGCGATTTCGGGCCAAACGGTCCTCGGCAGTTGCGATCGATGGGCAGCGCCAATGACGAATTCGGCGTCGGTAATGCGCATAGAGTCCCCGTATGCGGTGTCAGGCGCTTCTCTGCTGGAGACCGTCCTCCATGATGCGGATCGTCTCCAGACCGCGAGTCGTCGGATCGTACGTCACGAGCACCTCGCGCACTCCCGTAAGGGCCGGCGTATCGAACATGGCGTCCATCATGCCCGCTTCCATCACAGCCCTCAGCCCTCTCGCTCCACTGCCTCGGCGACGTGCCTCCGCGACCACGTGTTTTAGCGCGGCATCGTCGAACCGCAGCTCGATATCTTCCATAGCGAACAGCTTTTGGTACTGGCGAACCAACGCATTCCTGGGTTCGGTCAGAATGCGCATCAGTGCGTGATCGTCGAGGTTGTCGAGGGCGGATGAGACCGGCAGCCGTCCGATTATCTCCGGAATCAGGCCGAACCGAAGCAGGTCGTCGGGCTCGACCATGTGGAGGATCGTGTCGTCATCGGCCTCCGCAGCTTCCTGCGGAACGTCGAACCCGAGATGACGCTGCCCAATCCGCTCTTTGACTATCGTGTCTAGCCCCTCGAAGGCGCCGCCGCATATGAACAGCACGTTTCTCGTGTCGATCTGCACCAGCGGCTGCTCCGGGTGCTTGCGGCCACCCTTGGGCGGGATACTGGCAACGGTGCCTTCGAGCACCTTCAAGAGCGCCTGCTGCACTCCTTCGCCGGAGACGTCCCTGGTTATCGACGGATTCGCGGACTTGCGCGCGATCTTGTCGATCTCGTCGATGTACACGATACCGACCTGCGCGCGCGCGACATCGTAGTCGGCCGCCTGCAGAAGCCGAACCAAGACGTTCTCGACGTCTTCGCCGACGTAGCCCGCTTCCGTCAACACGGACGCATCGGCAATGCAGAACGGCACTTGCAGTACCTTCGACAAGGTCTGCGCCAGCAACGTCTTCCCGGTGCCGGTAGGACCGACGAGAAGGATGTTGCTCTTGTCCAACTCGACGTCGTCCGCGTGTTCGCCGTCATTTCGTATGCGCTTGTAGTGGTTGTAGACCGCAACGCTGAGCGTGCGCTTGGCCCGCGCTTGACCGATGACGAACTCGTTGAGATGATCCAGTATCTCCGACGGGATCGGCAGCGGCTGATCGGCGAGTACGGGCTTGCCACCCTGGTCTTCCGCCAGGATGTCGTTGCACATCTTCACGCATTCGTCGCATATATGCACATTCGGCCCGGCGACCAGACGCTTAACCTGGTCGGATCCCCGCCCGCAGAACGAACAGCGCAGACCTTCTTCTTTATTCTTATTTGCCAAAGCGTATCTACTCCTTGCTGCCCCATGCCCTGGTTTGCGCACACCGCCTCACGGCGGTGCCGGCCGCCATCTCGCTCCAGCGTTCATGGCATCGGCCCAACCTGCCCGCGGGGCCGGCGCTATGCTTCCGCCACTTCCGAGCGAACCGTCACGATGTCTATGAGGCCATAGTCCCTCGCCTCATCCGCACTGAAGTACTTATCCCGGTCGGTTGCTTTGCCGATCTCCTTGATCGTCCGACCGGTAGCTTCCGAGAGCAGCTTGTTGAGAGAATCTTTCGTCTTGATTATCTCCTGGGCCTGGATCGCGATGTCGCTTGCGGCGCCCTGATATCCGCCCCACGGCTGATGGATCATGATCTTCGCGTGCGGGAGAGCGCTGCGCTGCCCCTTCGTGCCCGCGGCGAGCAGGATCGCACCCATACTAGCCGCCATGCCGACGCAGGTCGTCTTTATGTCGGGCTGGATATGCTGCATCGTGTCGTATATCGCCAGGCCGGACGAAACCGAACCGCCCGGCGAGTTGACGTACATGTTGATCGGCGTCTTGCTGTCTTCCGATTCAAGGTACAGCAACTGTGCTATGATAAGGTTAGCGACGGTGTCGTCTATGGGCGCTCCAAGGAAGATGATCCGCTTCTTCAGCAGCAACGACCATATGTCGACGACTCGTTCGCCTCGTCCATCGCGTTCTATTACTGTCGGCGCTAGGTTCATGTGATATAGTCCCTCCGGAGATGACGTTGCCGACGAGAAATCCTACTCGTCCTCGTCGTCGGCTTCGATCTCTTCTACCTCAGCCTGTTCTTCCATGAAGCTCAACACGATCTCGGCGAGCACATCGCTTCTCATGCTCTCGTAACGACCGGTCTCGACCATCCGACTACCTAGCTCGGCAGGCGGTATCCCGTAGGACGCAGCCATCTGAGCGATTCGTTCGTCGACGGCTTCATCCTCGACGGTGAAGCCTTCCTGCTTCGCGATGATCTCGATAGCCAGCATACCTCTGACACGGTCCGTCGCTTCCGAACGGTGCTCGCCGAAATACACCTCGCGTTCACGCGCCATCGCCTCTTCGTCC
>CAZSJP010000520.1:0-3979 GCA_964606675.1 uncultured bacterium | reverse complement strand
CCGGAGGGTTCCGGGGCGTCGGAGTGGCGGATTCGAGTCGACAGCCGGAGCAAGCGCTACGGGCTGATGGAGGTGCGGTTCCCGTGGTTCAGCCAGTGGCCCGCGCCCAAGGCATACGACGTTGCGATTCCGTGGTACAACTGGGGGCACCTCTACCCGAACGTCGAGGACAAACACACCGGCGAGTTCTCCAGCTACACGTGGTCGATGCAGTTCATCACGTTCCAGACCGGGGGCCGAGGGCTCACTATCGCGGCACACGATCCGCAGCAGCACTACAAGTCGTACCTGGTCGACCCGGGCAACGAGACGTCGCTGAGGCTCCGCGCGCCCGACGGCTCCAAGCCGGGCACGGGGCTGGACGATACGTATGCCACCACGGTGGAAGTGCACGGCGGCGGATGGTTCGAAGGCTGCAAGCGGTACAGGGAATGGGCGATAGACCAGCCATGGTGCGCGAAGGGGCCGATCTCAGCGCGCCGGGACGTACCGAGAACGCTGACCGACGTCGGCATCTGGCTCCTGTCGAGCGTGCCGGAGAAGGATAGCGACGTCACGCCGGACCAGTGGGCCGATACGATCATCGAAGCCCAGCGATACTACGACGTGCCAATCGGGGTCCATATCTACCAGTGGCACGAGATCAAGTTCGACAACGACTATCCCGAGTATTTCCCGACGAAGCCCGGCGTACCGGAAGCGGTGCGGCGGATCGTCGACGCGGGGATCGTTGCCATGCCGTACATCAACGCGCGCCTGTGGGACATGCGGGCGAAGACATACCCCGAAGCGATCCCCTTCACGGCGAAAGACCAGACCGGCGAGCCATACTTGGAGATATACGGGCCTGAGAGCGGGCTGCTCACGCCCATGTGCACGCAGACGAAGCTGTGGCAGGATACCGTCTTCGAGCTGTGTCGGCGAATCTACGAAGAAGTCGGCGCGAACGCGGTCTACCTCGATCAGATCTCCGCGATGCCGGCCGCGCCGTGCTACGACCCAACTCACGGGCATCCGCTGGGCGGCGGCCACCACTGGCACGACGGATACCGCGTCATGCTAGGGCGTGTCAAGGACTACATCGCGCAGTCTGACCGCGACCTGTTCCTCACCTCGGAGAACCCCGGCGACGCGCACATGGACAGCGTCGACGCGTTCCTGATCTGGAACCCGCGGGAGGAAACCGAAGTGCCGATGATGACTGCGGTGTATTCCGGCTACACGCTCTACTACGCCAGCAACCATACCACCGGCGAAGGACTCCGCTCATTCGCGATGGTCCAGGCGCGCGACTTCCTGTGGGGGTCGCAGATCGGGTGGATGCCTCCCGAGATGCCCGAGCCATACCGAGGTTATTTCAGGAAACTCGGCAAGCTCCGGGTGCAGTTGCGCAAGTTCCTCACGTTTGGCGAACTCGTCGGCGAGTGTCGATACGTCGCGGCTGAGGAGATCGTCGGAAGCTCGGAAGAGGCAGCCGAAAGTCGGAAAGCAGCCGTTCCGAAAATCAGCGCGAACTGGCCGGGCCATTCCGGGCACAAGATGGCGACGATGCCGGCCGTCATGACCTCGATCTGGCGGGCCGAAGACGGAAGCCTCGGCGTCCTGATCGCCAACCTGTCCGAGGCGACGCACAGGCACCGGTACTCATTCGACCCGGCTGCATACGGTCTTCCGAACGGCAGACTCACTTGCACGCCCATCGCCGAAAGCGGCCCTGGCGAGGCATTCGACGTAGACGGCGGGGTCCAGTCGCGGACCGAAGACCTGGAGCCGTTCGGCGTTGCAGCGTACGAGGTCAGGCCGGGGTAGGCCCCGGCTCGCGTTCCAGGGCCTCCGGTACTATCGTTCGCGACGAGAGTCGTCCAGGTCCGCGCCGCTTCCAAGCTCGGCCCGGAGATCGTCCGGCACGGTGACGAGATACACCTGCGAGATGCCCGTCCTGTCGGAGTTGTACAGCACTCGCCGCCCGTCGGGGCTCATGACCGGATGTGGGTGCGTGCGCTCGGGATGGCCGCAGCTGGAGCGGTCGAGGCAGAGCGTCCGGAATCGCCCGCTGGGCACGTGGACAAGCTGCAGACCCACGTTCGGCCAGTTCGTGTCGGCGACCAGCCACTCGGCGTCGCGGCTGGTCGAGCTGTGCCAGAAGTACGGCCCCTCGGCGATGACGGATGCCTCGGCTTCACCCGGAGCGACCCACCCGATCGCCCGCCCCGGCGGCAGCAGCGTCCCCTGCATGCGGTCGGTTACGCCGGCCCACGCGGTGTGCGACCAGTTCGGCACCGGCCATCGGCGGCACTCGCTGCCATCCGGGCGCATGGCGTACCACGACTGATGGTTGATCGCGCTCGACTCGGTGACGTCGACCCACGAGACCCAGTTGCCCGTCGGGCTGCCTGTGACGTGCCCGAATCGCTTGCCGGTTCGCACAGTGACGAGGTCGTCACCGTCGGGGCTGCATCGCACGATCCGCGCCCTGTCGGCCGACTCCCTCACCTGCGCGAACACGTACCCGCCGCAGACGGTGATTTGGTTCACCATCCGGGCGTCATCGAAGCGCGCGATGGTCTGCTCGCCGCGGTCGTCCAACTCGACACGGCATATCTCGTGCCTCGTCGTGAAGAACACGCAGTCGCCGTCCGACGAGAGTACCGCGTCGGTGAGCCCGTCTCTGTCGGTGAGTTGCACCAGGTTGTCGCCGTCGACGTCGGCACGGAACAGATCCCACGGCGGCTTCCGAGCGGCGAACCTGGCGGACCGGAATACGACCGTCGACGAGTCGGGCGTGAACGGCGTCTCCTCGAAGTAGAGGTTCTCGCTCGTGACGGGGCTGGACGTGAGCTGCACCACGCTCGCCCCGCTCTCCGGATCGACGGACCCGATTCTTTCGATGGGATGCCGCTCGCCCTTGGCCACATGGTTCTCCCGGATGCGATTGTGGCGCTCTCACGACCCGCCGGCTCAGTCCAACGCTGCCAACGGAACACGCGTGACGGCTATGTCCTCCTTGGCAATCGAGTAGATCACGAACATCGTGTCGCCGACGATGTGCCAGCTCGGATATCCGTAGCGGCCGAACTTCTGAATGCCAACCGCGCGCGGCGGTCTGTCCGGCTCGCCGCCCAATATGTAGTGCCTGTCGAACCGGACCCCGTCGTCGCTTGTCGCCAGCACGAGCGGCGTGCGGAGCGAAGTCGGGTCGGGCGTGCTCGTCGCGAAGTACCGCCCGTCGGGGAGGGTGCCGAAGTGGAAACGGCTGTGGCAATCGCTGAAGTCGGTGAGCATCGGCGCCGAGTAGGTGACGCCGTTGTCGCGGCTCTCGGACACGACCAGCCGGTCGATCTCCGAGCGAATCATCATGTGTACGACGCCGTCGTCGGTCTCGAAGCACGACCCCTCGTTGCAGTTGAAGTCGTCCCCGCGAGCTTCTTTGGCGACCCATATCCCCTGCGGATCGTCGATGTAGCCCTCAGGCAGACCCGGAAGCGCCGCCACGGTCCACCCGTCGATTCCATACGGGTCGTCGGTCCACGGGTACCAGTTGTTCCCCGGCAACACCAGCCGTCCGCTCCGGAGGCGATGCGGCGAGATGTACGACGTGATGCCGTCGATTCGGCCCGCCTCGCGCCAAGAAAGGCCGCCGTCGTCGCTGACGGAGATGCCGGTGTACACGTCGTCGTGCCAGACGATGCTCGTATCGGCCCTGCCGCAGATGCCGGTCGTCTGCTCGTAGAGCGCCTTCAGCCCGCCCTCCGTGTACTCGAAATAGCCCCAATAGGCGGCGATCCGACCGTCGTAGACGTGCAATCCGGTCGACGTTAGCACAGCCTCGGCCACCTTGCCCGGCTTGCGATCGACCAACAGGCGCGCCTCCGACCATGTCTCCCCGTCGTCGTCGGAGACCGAGAGCATCATCCGCTGACCCGGCGAGTCTTCATGGACGTCGGCGGTGGACCACGCAGCGTACAGCCGCCCGTCGAGC
>CAZSJP010000519.1:0-3987 GCA_964606675.1 uncultured bacterium | reverse complement strand
CCCGCGCGACCTGCTGATGAAATGCGTCGACCTGCATGTCGAGTACGGCGAAGTGACGTAGCGATAGATGACGTAGCTGCCGTGAACTGGCATGCTATGTGCACTGAGCGACCTGCTGATGGAGCGCGTCGGCTTGCATGTGGAGTATGGTGAGGTGAGTTGATTGGGGTGGGGGCGGGCGCCCATTGCGCCGAGATATCCGGCGCGATGGGCCTCGAATCTCAATGCTATTCGGGAAACCGGAGGTTGTCCGCCCTCGTGGCGCGCAGAAGGTCGGTCACGTCTACGTACCCGGATGGGTCGTGGGAGCCTCTCGTGGGCGTGAGCGATCTATCAGGAAGCATCTCCAGATCCGCGCCGAAGCAGTGTCGGAAGACGGCCCTGAAGGTGTTCACGGGCGACATCTGGTCGTAGAGGTGTTGATTGGCGCCGTTGGGCAGGCAAAGCGCGTTGAAGATCGCGAAGTTCTCGAGAATGAGAGGTTCCTGTTTGGTCCTGATGCAGAAACGCGGACCATGGTCCGCCTGCAGGACGATGACGGTGGGCCTGGACGATTCGGTCTGGATCGTCTCGATGATGCGGCGCAGCCGCGAGTTGGCGTAGACAATCTGGTCCACGTAGGCGTGCCTTTCCGACAAGCGCCATCGATCCTGCGCGTTAGGGTCGTTCCCGTCACTGGTTGCTCGAAGCTTTCCGTTTCGCTCGAAGTGATAGGGAGTATGGGTCAGCATGAGGTGAGCGAACACGAAAGCAGGCTTGTCCTGCGACCTCAGTCGGTCGGGCACTCCCTCAAGTTGTTCTAGCTGGTAGAGGACGTACTCGGGCGAACTGAAGCTGTACTCGAACATGTCGAACCCGCGCAAGGGCCCAAGGATCGTCGTGTGCCACAGCATCTCGTGGAACCTGGACGGGAGCCCATCCCTGCCGCCCGGCGTCAGCCAGACGTCCGCCGTCTCCATCGTGAACAGGGGTACTCCGGGGGAGGCGACTATGGTGTAGCCCAGGTCTCTCAGCGTCCGGATGACGTTCCCGTTCTCGGTCAGCTCCCTGCGGAAAGACTGGCGGAAGATGTTTTTGACCGCGTCGTCCAGGTAGGCCATGTTGAGCGATGAGGGGACCGAAGTTAGCGTCTTCGGGTAGTTGGCTAGGCTTTCGCTCGCTACGAAGAAGCCTCGCTCGTCCAAGTAATCGATGAACGGTGTGTTGTCGTACTCGAACAGGCCCTGAAGGATGTCGGCGCGGGCGTAGGCGTCCAGTATGACGTAGTAGATATCCGGATACGTGTCTGTGTGGGAGATGTCGTCCGCCTGCACGTCTATGAAGAGGCTCTGTTGGGGCTTCTCGCGAAGCTCCATCAGATCGGCCCCGAGGCTCAGAACCGACGTCATTAAGAGAGCTACCGACGAGACGTTGAGGAAGCCGGTGAGCGCGCGAGTGGATCGTCTCGTCTTGAAGACGACATACGACAGCGCCATCGCGACCGTCGCGAACGTGAGGAGAAGGTACCGATGCCGTCCGATGTACAGGCCGCCCAGACGTAAGCCCGCGACCGCGAATGAGTCGGTCCCGTAGAATACGTGTCCGTACGCGAAAAAGAGGACAACACACGCCGATGCGATGATAGACGCTTTGTCTGGATTCCAGAGGAGCAGCGCCAGCGCCAGCCAGAGGATGGTCGTGGCGCAGAGCGCAATCAGGATGGGCCCGACGACTTCTTCGATGCCGACTTCGTGGACGTTCGTCGAGTACAGGTACAGGATAGGGGCCAGCGCGAACACCAGTGGATGGAAGCCGAAACGTCTCCCCTCGCTCATGCTCTTCGCCTCATCAGATAGATAGTTCTCTCCGAGCACTCAACCCGCGCCGATGAGCGGATCTCGAAGTAGCACTTGAACTGCTCCTCGAAGACCTCCTGTCTGTAGTCTGGGAAGATGTCTTCGCGCGTTGCCAGCAACCGCGTGACCTGCGAGTCGCTCTTGGGCACAAACTCGATCACTAGCCAGGAACACATGCGGTGAAACAGCTCCGCTATGTTACCGAGCGGCACGTTGTTGGAGATGGCGAGGTGGTGTACCAACGCCAGCGCGAACACAACGTCGACGGGACCCCTATCCAGGAATGCGGTCCGCTCCCGGTTGTTCCATCCGATGCCGGGGCTGGGGTTCGTCAGATCGATCAGCAGCGGGAGTATATGCTGCTCACGGTTCCTCGCCGCGAGGTAGTCAGCTTCGACGGCAACCGGATCGATGTCCGAAGCGATCGTCGCGTGTCCCCTGTCGGACGCGATTCGGCTGAAGACGCCTGTGTTTGCGCCGACATCCCACACCATGCGCGGCGCAGGTGATATGTCATCCAGGTGTGCCGCGACAATCGCCTTCTTGCTGTCGAACGCGGCGTCGGAGTAGTTGGTGGATTCGTAGTATGATCCCCATTCGGTGCCTGCCGGGCGCCACTTCAGCCGCTCCACCGTTGACTTCAGGTCGCCTATGAGACCCATCATCCCATGCTGGCTCACGCGCGCGCTCGACCTGTTGGAGTCAGGCTGGGCAGCGTCGTCGGCATGGTGCTTCTGGCTGCGCGCGTGAAGGTGTACGTGCATCAACAGGCGAAGCGAGAGCCACGTCTTGTAGGGCAGTAGATGGCTGACAAGGTCCAGTGGCAATCCATCCAGGTGCACGCGGAGCAGCTGAGCAAGGCGGCAATCACTGTAGCTCGCCAGTGCCAGCGGCGCGATGAAGTGCTGGCAGAGCTGCTTGTACCCGATCCACGGCTCGCCTTCGCGATACTCGTCAAACGACAACGTGTCGATCAGGACGGGTCTGCCATCGAGAAACTGAATGTTGTACGCGTTGGCGTCCTTCAGCACCATGCCGTACTCCAGCGCGGTACGCTGGATTTCCAGCGTTACCAACGCCGCGTCCTTCAGCTGGCTGAAACACCATTCGTATGGATACGATATGAAAGGAATCGGCTTGGGCTGGATGATTTTGTGAGTGTCGCGCCCGACCTGGTCAGTTGCCAGACCCGCGCTGTCGACCTCACTGTGAGGCACCAATCGCCCGTCGTCGACCAAGCGGTCATACAACCCCGAACCCATCAGACGGCCGTAGTTGTCGGCGTAACTACTGGCGACACTTCGGTAGATTGTGTTGTCAACGTAGAAGACGAATCCGGCTGGGTCTCGGAACGAGGCGGGGGACACACTTGAGCGAGGGGCCTCGGCGCCGGCCAATGTCACTCACCCTCCGTCTTGCTACGACGGCTCTGAAAGAAGGCCTTGATCTTCTTCCAGGAGGTCGCGACGTAGTAGGATGCTCCGAGGAAGCCTGCGATAAGCGCCTGTATGAGCAGGCTTCCGCTTCCCGGATCCAGATAGGCGTGGGCGTTTGTCGTGAGGAGAAGCAGTACGCTGGCAAGGGCGGCCACGCGAGTGAACGCACGGAACTCGTCTGGTGACATTATCCCATTTCCTGTCAGACGTTTCGGTATCTCGAATCCAAGCTATTCGGCGTCGTGGACCAGAGCATCGTGGTAGGCGATCGCAGACCATTGACCACCGAGCCCTGTTCCACCGCACCTGCCAACAATAGATTGCAAGGTAACACGCAGATCGCGCGTTGTCCAGTACCTCGCGCGACCTGCTGATGAAGCGCGTCGGCTTGCATGTCGGATAACCGGGACGTGGGGCAGCGCTACTTGGGTTCGCGTGCCGCGGCCATCCGGCGAAGCTCGGCTATCTCTTCCTCGCTGAGCAGTTCGCCGGCCACCGGCTCGGTCGTGCACAGCAGGCGCAGTCGAAGATTGCGCGTCGTCAGCCACTCCGCGCCAGGCTCCATCGTTGTACGTGGATGCGGGTACACGTCGTCAGGGCCGATGGGTTCGTCGATCACGTACAGGAATCCCGGCGCCGTGCCGGAGTGCTTGATGCGACCGTCGTCGAGCGTGCAGACAATCGACGGCTTGTGCGAGAATATCCGCGCCAGGTCG
>CAZSJP010000518.1:0-3997 GCA_964606675.1 uncultured bacterium | reverse complement strand
ACTTTAGCAACGTCACGATAGATTTCTGCTGGATGTGGGTCATCAACCCCGCCGCCGGACGGCGCGCGCTGTCGGACATGCTCGATGCCATTCCTGCGAATCAGATCCACGGCTTCGGTGGCGACTACGTGTTCGTCGAGGGATCGTACGGGCATGCCGTCATCGCCAGACGCGAGATCGCGCGGGTGCTGTGCGAGAAGGTCGAAGAGGGCCGATTCAGCGAAGACTACGCGGTGGAGGTGGGCCGGATGCTGCTGCGCGACAACCCGATCGAGGCTTTCGGCCTCGAAGAGCGTCGCGCGCGTTGCCGCGAACGAGCGGCACGCGAAGCCGGTGGAGGAAAGTGATGGCTCTCTCTTACGAGAACGACCTGTACCGCCGCATACACTCCGAACTGGAGACCATTCGCCTCATAGACACGCACGAGCACTTGCAGCGCGAGAGCGAGCTGCCGATAGGCGACAACATACACATGGGGCGTTTCTTCTCGCATTACGCCAGCACCGACGTCGTCTCCACCGGAATGCCGGTCGAAGACCTGGCGAAGATGCGCGACGACCCGACGCTCTCACCGAAGGAACGGTGGAAGCTGCTCGAACCGTACTATTCCGCCGTCCGGAACACCGCTTATTTCGAGGCGCTGCGAATCGCCATTCGAGACGTCTACGGCATCGAGGACCTCTCGGAAGACACGGCCGAGCCGCTGACCGAAGCGATGCGGAAGCGGGTGAGGCCCGGGTTCACGCGGGAGATGTTCGACCAGGCCGGCATCGACTACGCCATGAACAACCCGTTCGGTCCGAAGTTGATCTACAACCCCGACTACGAGTTCGACTGCTTCATAGTCGACATGGTCGACGCGTTCACGACGCAGCAAGTGCCTGAGTTTTCGCGGCAGTCGGGCATGAACACCCATTGCCTCGACGACTACCTGCGTGTCATCGACTTCTACTTCGAGCGCGACGCCGCGTGCGCGAGCGCGTTCAAGGTCGGACGAGCGTACGACAGGCCGCTCACGTGGAACGACGTTCCGAAGAGCGACGCCGAGCGGATATTCAACCGCCTGCTCGCACAGAACGACCTCCCCGACAAGATCACGCTTCGGGCGCTGGAGGACTACATTCTGCACTACCTCTGCCGTAAGTGTGGCGAGTACGACCTGCGCATGAAGTTCCACACCGGAATCCATGAGGGGAACGGCAATACGATCGCCAACAGCCGCGCGGCGCTCATGTCGAACCTGTTCATCAAGTACCCGGACACCAAGTTCGACATCTACCACATCTCGTACCCGTATCAGGAAGAGGTCGTTCTGATCGTGAAGGCGTTCCCGAACGTAGTCGCCGATTTCTGCTGGATGTGGGTCGGCAACCCGGCGGCGGGAAGGCGGGCGCTCTCCGATATGCTCGATATCGTCCCTGCCAACAAGATCATGGGCTTCGGCGCCGACTACATCTTCGCGGAGGGAGTCTACGCCCACGCGGTGATGGCGCGGCGCGAGATCGCGCGAGTGCTGTGCGAGAAGGTCGAAGAGGGCAGGTTCACCGAGGATCACGCCCTGCTGGTAGGGCGCATGCTGCTGCGCGACAATCCGATAAACGCGTTCGACCTCGACAGGCGTCGTGAAGCGTTCAGGGGGCGAGCCGGCGAGAACCGAACCGATTCATAGGCGATGCATCGTGCCCAACATCTTCAACGACATTCCCGCGAGCCTGCCGGACGAGGCTGTCGACGTTCTGGCGAGCGGCGCATCCTGCAGAGTCGAGCGGATCGTCTCGCACGGGCGTGTTTCGCCCGATGGCCATGCCTCGCCCGACGGGTTCTGGTACGACCAGGACGACGACGAATGGGTCATGGTGATATCGGGTCGCGCTCGGTTGGCGTTCGAGGGCGACGCCGAAGCGATAGAACTCGGGCCCGGCGACTACGTGAACATACCCGCACACTGCCGGCATCGGGTCGACTGGACCGACCCCGACTCGGACACTGTCTGGCTCGCAGTCCACTACCGGGCCGACGGCGAATGAAAGGTTCCTGTAGCGCATGAGCATGACCTCCAAAGAACGAGTGTTGGGCGCGCTGGCGCACGTCGAGCCGGACCGCGTGCCGATAGGCTACTCGGCCAACCCGGAAATCGACCGCAGGCTGAAAGCGCATTTCGGACTGGACGCGTCCGATGGCGGAGCGCTGTCCGACGCGCTCGGTGTGGATTTCCGAGGCGCTTTCGCACGGTACGCCGGGCCGAACCTCCACCCCGCCTACGGCGACCGACACGTCGACGTCTGGGGCGTGCGGTCGCGGTGGATTGAGCACCAAAGCGGAGGCTACTGGGACTTCTGCGACTGGCCGCTCAAAGATGCCGACTACGAGACTGTCGACGCGTGGCCCATGCCGTCGCCGGACGACTACGACTACAGCCACATCGCCGAGCATTGCCGGAACAACGCGCAGTTCGCGGTGTTCGTCGGCGGCGGGGGGATCGGTTGCGTCATCAACCGGGCGGGCAAGCTGCGCACGATGGAAGGCACGCTGATCGACCTGGCGACAGACGACGAGGCCGGGCTGCGAGTGATCCGGCGCAAGCACGATATCGAACTGGAGGTGACTCGTCGCAGCATCGAAGCCGCCGACGGCGCTTTCGATTTCCTGTGGATGGGCGAAGACCTCGGCCTCCAACGCGGCCCCATGATAAGCCTCGACCTCTACCGCAAGCACTTACGGCCGCTGCATCAGGACTTCATCGATCTGGCGAGGTCGTTCGATCTGCCGGTGGTGGTCCACACTTGCGGCTCGGCGAGCTTCGTGTACGACGACTTCATCGAAATGGGAGTGACCGCCGTCGAGGCGTTGCAGCCGGAAGCCAAGGACATGTCGCCGGAGTATCTGAAAGGCCGCTTCGGAGATCGCCTGGTGTTCAAGGGATGCATATCGACAGCCGAGCCGATGACGAACGGCACGCCGGAAGAGGTCGCCGAGGATGTTCGCGCCACTCTCGACGTCATGATGCCGGGTGGCGGCTACTGTTTCGCTCCGGCGCACATGCTGCAGGACAACACGCCGGTCGAAAACGTGGTTGCGATGTACGAAGCGGCTCTGAGGTACGGGAGATACTAGCACAGTCGTCGACTGCGGCGGCTGCCAAGCGGCCGACTTGACGGTTCTCTAGCGACAATGTACTCTCTAGCCGAGGGGTACTTCTATGTCAGGTGAGACCGTTCGCAACCAAGTGCGGGAAGGGAGCGAGAACGCACCGGCTCCCTCCTCACTGGAGACGAGCCTATCGACGTAGAGGGAGGCCGGGCGTGGGCGTTGACTATGCATTACTCATCGTATGGGTGGCCCTTGCGTATGCCATGGTGCTACCTGTGGTCTCATTCCGAGCGATAGGGGGTAGGAGGAAGACCACTCAGCTGAGTTGGTGCTCGTACTGCGACAAAGAGATAGACGGTGAGGAATGCGACTGTGGCGCCGAACCCGCGCAGATCCGGGCACACCTGGTTCTCAAAGTTGAGACTTTCGTCTATCTACTGATCCTGGGCATCCTCCAAGCCGCTCTATGTCGGCGATTCATGGCGACCGGTTCGGAAGACGGGTTCGGCATAGAGACTGTGGCCCTATTCCTGCCCGGATTGATAATATGCGCCTATGGTATCGTCAATACAGCTGGGCATACACTTGAAATGGTGGATCGGATCTCGACTGGGCTATCATCCCTTTTCGCTGAGTATGTGCCCGACAGCGCGCGAGGAGGGTTCTCGCCGTGGAAGCTGCTGAGGGAAGTACGTACGTCGGCGGCCGTGCTCGGAGGCGCCGCGCTGATCATACTGCGCATATTCGCCGCATAGACTTCCGGGATACGAAGATGAAGCCTGTCCGTCGGTGCCTCCAAGCGCACGCTGCTCGCGCCCTGTTGTTTTCGCAGGACGATGCCTACACATTCCGGAACGCATCGGCGGCCAACGAGCGAGTCTCGCGCGCATCCACGGCGCGGGAACAT